>JAFAPF010000157.1 GCA_019247245.1 Rubrobacter sp.
TGAGAGCTGAGGGCTGTCTTTTTTAAGTTCTACTCCTACTACACAGGCATGCCATCTCGTTAGCAAACTTTTAATCCACTTTTTGCGCTCCTGTAACCCAGATCGGTAGTTGATCCGCTACCGTGGGGACGTGCGACGGACGCTACACTCTCTAACTTGCTGCATAGCTAACAGCGCCCGTCGTGCCATCCTTCTTCGAGGTCTTGGGCACTCAAGTACTGTATACCTTTTCCCCCTCCCTTCCCGAGACCTCGATTCTTTGGGCGACTTCTGGTGTGGGGGTCAGTATCAGCGAGGAGAGAGGAGGCTAATAGTGTGAGGGTAAGCGAGCACGTCGAAGGACGCTATGAGGCTCAAGAGGTGCCTTTAGGCATCGTTTACGCGTGGCGTTCGGGACGTGTTGTGATCGAGCGTGACTGTGGTGAGAGGGTGACCCTTACCGGCACAACGGGCATCTACAGATGCGGAACGAACCTGACAGCCATCCTCCGAGAAACGCGGGCCGCCAAGCGGCCGAGGGACGAATATCTTCATCCCTGGCGCTGCGTCGAGGGTCGCGAAGATGCGAAATGCCTTACCGAGAGGGCCTTCTTTGATGAGATCGATTGAACATGGCCGCGGAAGCCTCTCGACGTGTGAGGGTGTGTTGAGCTCTAGACCGTAGAACCTGGATGCACGGCCGTGTAACAGAGATTTAATGCGGCGTTTACGAGCGTGTAACCAAAGGGTTGGAGCTATGTCCTATAGTCGGTACCGGAAACTCGCGGGCCGGAGACCCGGCCGCGATATAGGCCAATTAGCATGGCCATCGGAGAGGAGAAAGTGGGTTGAATAGAGCTGCGCGTTTGAGGTTGTCGTTGTGGATGGCGCTTGGCCTGACCATGTCGCTCGTCGTCTTCGCCTCCTGCGGTGGTGGTGGTGAGCAAGGTGGCGGCGGCGGAGGTGCTTCAAGCATTAGTGGGGCAGGGGCCACTTTCCCGGCGCCCATCTACCAGCAGATGTTTCAGCAGTTAGCTCAGGACTCGGGGATCCAGGTTGACTACCAGGCCATAGGATCCGGTGGAGGCATCGAACAGTTCACTAATAAGACCGTTGACTTCGGTGCCTCCGACGCACCTATGACGAATGATCAGGTCCAGAGTGCCGGGGGTGACCCGCAGCACATCGCGACGGTTGGCGGCGCCGTCGTTGCCACGTACAACCTCCAGGGGGTACAAAGTGGGCTCAAGCTCAGGGGTCAGACGCTCGCCGATATCTTCCAAGGAAAGATCACCAGGTGGGACGATCCGGCCATCGCCCAGGACAACCCGGGCGTGAACCTGCCAAGTGCCGACATAGCCGTGGTGCATCGCTCGGACGGCTCTGGCACGACCAACATCTTCAGTAGCTATCTTTCAGCCGTGAGTTCGGACTGGAAGAACCAGGTGGGGGCGGGTACGGAGCTGAAGTGGCCCGTCGGGATCGGCGCCAAAGGCAACGATCGCGTATCCGGAGAGGTCTCCAGGACGCCCAACACCATAGGGTACGTGGAGTTGGCTTACGCCACCGAGAACAACCTGCCCTACGCTTCGATCCAGAACGCAAACGGGGAATTCGTCGAGCCCAGCCTGGATTCCTCCAGGGCAGCCATCGAGAACGCAAGCATACCCGACGACCTGAGGGTGACCGTTTCCTCCACCAACCCCAGCGGAAGCGGCGTTTACCCGATCACGGGGTTAACCTGGCTCCTGGTTCGCCAGCAGCAAGATGACCTATCCAAATGCAAGTCGGTGGCTCAGATGGCGTGGTACACGACACACGACGGTCAGAGTCTCGCTCCCAAGCAGAACTACGTCCAGATACCGAGCAGCGTCGTGTCGCTAGACGAGCAGAAGATCAAGGGCCTGCAGGCCGAGGGCCAGAGTTGCTACCAGCAGTAAAAGCATCCAACCGAGTGATGCGGGTGTCGATCGCCGGGTTGGCCTTCTCCGGCGATCGACACCCGGAGGATCATGGCTGATAAACGGACCTTACGCGGCACAAGGAGCTCGGTTGTAAAGCAGCTATGGCCCCGAGAGGGAAAGGTATGCTGAGCTCGCTAACGACCCGTTTTGCGTTGCTAAAACAGCTCCGGCGGGGAAACCTGGGAGATGTGATCTTTCAACTTCTGGCCCTTCTGTTCGGGCTCTCCATTCTGGCGCTCGTGTTTGGCATCGTCTTCGAAACGTGGGCCCAAAGTGCTCCTTCGCGGCGGGAGTTCGGGTGGAGCTTCCTGTGGAGCACTGCGTTCGACCCGCCGAACGATAGCTTCGGCGCGCTCCCGTTCATCTACGGAACCATCGCCTCATCTATCCTGGCTATCCTCATAGCGGGGCCTATAGGCATCGGGATCGCTGCCTACCTCGTGGAGATAGCACCGCGGCGCCTAAACCAGATAGTGGGGTTTGTGGTGGAGTTACTAGCCGCCGTGCCCTCCATAGTCTTCGGGCTTTGGGGCATCATCGTCCTGGCACCGTGGCTGAAAAACTACATCGTGCCGCCGCTTCAAGCCGTCCTGGGCTGGACCCCGTTGTTTAGCGGCACCTTCTTCGGTCCCAGCGTATTTGCGGCGGGCATAGTGCTGTCGATCATGATCTTACCCACGGTGGCAGCCATCTCCCGCGATGTTCTGCGGGCAGTTCCGGACGCTCAGAGGGAGGGCATGCTGGCCCTGGGCGCCACACGCTGGGAGATGTTCAGCCGGGCGGTGCTGCCCTACGGCAAGAGCGGGATCACCGGAGCCGTGATACTGGGCTTAGGTCGGGCGGCCGGGGAGACCATGGCAGTAACCTTGATAATAGGTAATTCGCCCAAGATCTTCACCTCGCTCTTTGATCAGGGCGCCACGATGGCGAGCATCATCGCAAACAATTTCGCCGAGAGCAGAGGATTGTTCCTTTCTTCCCTAATCGAGATAGGCTTGATGCTGTTCGCCGTCACCTTCTTGATCAACGTTGGGGCTCGGCTACTGGTCTCGCTCATTAGCCGACAACCACAAGGAGGCATTCGGGCGTGAGCCAACTCGCGACGACTTCCGCTCGCTACCGGCGGAGGAAGCTTCTGGACAAAGCCATGACGGTCATGGCTTATCTGTGTACCCTCGCTGCTATCGTGCCGCTGGTGCTGGTTCTGGTCTATGTAGCAATAAAGGGCCTGGGAGCCTGGAGCCCACAGTTCTTTACCGGGCTGCCGCAGCTGTTCGGCAACGGAGGTGGAATATACAACGCGATAATCGGGACCGTGATAATCGTAGGGTTGGCAAGCCTCATGGGAATCCCGTTCGGCATCATGGCGGGGATCTACTTAGCCGAATACGGGAACAACCACCTGGGTAGCCTCATACGGTTTACCACGGATGTGATGACCGGGATACCCTCGATCGTGGTAGGTATCTTTGCCTACGGTCTACTCGTGGTGAGCATGGGCGGCTTCAACGCGTTCGCCGGGGCATTCTCTTTGGCCATCTTGATGGTCCCCATCATAACCCGTACCACAGAGGAGATGATCCGACTGGTGCCCGGCTCTATCCGGGAGGCAGCGCTAGCGCTAGGCGCGCCGCGGTGGAAAACGATCGTGTACGTTGTGGTGCCTACGGCGCTAGGAGGGATTATGACCGGGATCTTGCTCTCGATAGCTCGGGTGGCCGGGGAGACCGCACCGCTCATCCTCACCATCCTCGGCAGTAATTTCTTAAACACAAGGATATTCCAAGGGCCGGTTGCTGCCCTGCCGCTTCAGATATATGATTTCTCTCGCTCACCTTACGCGGGTGTAATCGAGGCGGCCTGGGGTGCGTCTCTGGTGCTCGTCTTGATGGTTCTGATCTTGAGCCTGGCGGCTCGGTTGATCTTGGCTAGGCGCGGAAGCACGTGAGATGCTGGCGGGCTTACAACAAGCAGGAAAACGTAGGCTACACAAGAAGGGAAACGGGAAATTATATGGAATCTGAAAAAACCAAAGAGGAAAGCAAACCGTTCGAGGATCCTGAAAAGAAACCGGATGCCAGACAGCGAAGCGTCGAACCGCAGCCCGCATATCGCGGCGAACCTGCAGCATCAGCCATGGTAGCCGAGAGGCTCTCCGCCTATTACGGGGCGTTCAAAGCGTTGGCGGATATAAACATATCCATCCAGCAAAACAAGATCACCGCCTTGATCGGTCCCTCGGGTTGTGGGAAGAGCACCTTCGTCCGCTGCTTGAACCGAATGCACGAGGTCACTCCGGGCGGACGCATAGAAGGCAAGCTCCTGCTGTATGGGGAGGATGTCTGCGGCAGGGATGTGGATCCGGTGCAGGTGCGGCGCAAGGTTGGTATGGTTTTTCAGAAGCCCAATCCCTTTCCCACTATGTCGATCTACGACAACGTAATAGCGGGTCTTAAGCTCGGGGGACGGCGCAAAAGCAGCGAGCTGAGCGAGGTCGTCGAGCGTACCTTGCGCCAGGCGGCTTTGTGGGATGAGGTCAAAGACAAGCTAAAGGAGAGCGGGATGGCTCTCTCGGGCGGACAGCAGCAGCGGCTGTGCATCGCCCGTACCCTGGCCGTCGAGCCCGAGGTTGTTTTGATGGACGAGCCGGCCTCGGCGCTCGACCCGGTCTCGACGCAGAAGATCGAAGACGCCATGGAAGAGCTCAAGGAGCGCTACACGGTGGTCATCGTGACGCATAACATGCAGCAGGCGGCCCGCATCTCGGACTACACGGGCTTTTTCTACATAGAGAACATGGGGGATCCAGGTCGGCTCTGGGAGTTCGACGAGACGAGCAAGATATTCTCCTCGCCCAACCGCAAGGAGACTGAAGATTACGTGACCGGACGATTCGGGTAAGGGTTTAGAGAGGATGCCCCGGGGGACTTTCCAGCAGGAGCTCGACCGGCTGGTCGAGGAGGTCGTGGAGCTCGGTCGGGAGGTCGAGTCCTGTCTTGGGACGATGGTCGAAGCCTTGGAGACCCACGATGTCGGGATAGCCCGCCGGGTGTTCGGTGTGGACGATAGCTACAAGGAGCGAGGGGCGCAGATCGCCGAGGAATGCCTGATCCTGCAGGCCCGTCAGGCCCCGGTAGCCCGAGACTTGAGGCTCATCTACACGGTACAGGCCGTACAGAACCACCTGGTGCGCGCCGGCACTCTGTGTGAGCATATCTGCCAGGCAGTCGCCGAGAGCGGCGATGCCGAGCGTGATCCTGACCTCGAAGCCGCTCTCCTGGAAATGTGCCGCGGTGCCTGCAATCTCTTCCGTCAAGGTTTGGATATCTTCGAGGCTCGCGACATAGATCGTGCGCGGGACCTCGAGGCTGCCGACGATAAGGTCGACCTCCTCTACTCGGAGGCCATGAGCCTCGCGGTTAACCCGGGCAAGGATAGCAGCAGCGGCTCTCCAGAGTGGCGTGTCTGGGCAGCCCTTACCGTACACTACCTCGAACGCATCGCCGACCACGGCGTGAGCATCGGCGAGCGTACCGTGTTCCTCGTCACCGGCGAACGCATGGAGAGCGCCATGCGCTTGTACCGCGACCAGCAGCTGGACCATTACGACGACTAGGTGTTCGGTCTCAGGGTGATCAGTGGGTCGCACAAGAACTCTGGTTTGGACCCCCATAGGGCATAGATAGCTTCGTAGGTGTCTTCTACCGCAATGCCGCCTTTAGGACCTTGGAGACCACACCACCTGGAACGGAGGAATGATTACGAGGGATGCTCAAAGTTGGAAGTGCTCCCGGTAATCGTGTGACCCCATACTCGGTCATCGACCTGGGTTCGAACACCATCCACCTGCTCGTCGGCGAGGTGAACGATGGGGTGGTCTTGCCGGTGACTACAGAAAAGGTGTCGGCTCGCCTGGGATCGGGGGTGGATGCGACCGGGAGGATCGAGGAGGCCAGGATCCCCATAGCCGCCGAGGTCGTAAAACTCTTCGCCCAGCTGGCGGCCTTAAACGGCGCGTTCGAGACTACGGTGCTTGCTACCAGCGCCGTCCGGGACGCGGAGAACGGCCCGGTGCTCATCGAAAAGGTCCGAAAGAAGACGGGGCTCAAGATGTGCCTGATTTCCGGCGAGGAAGAGGCCGTTCTAGGTTTTCGCGGGGCATTCTGTACTTTAGAGTCGGACTTCCCGCGAGAGGCTCCGGCGCTCGTGGTGGACCTCGGTGGGGGTTCGGCCCAGCTTATCCTAGGCGACATCAAAACAGGCCCCCAAAAGCAAGTCTCCTTGCCCCTTGGCTCCAATCGCCTCACCGAGCGCTACGTGAAGCACGACCCTCCGGAGCCTAAGGAGCTTGAGACCTTGCGCGAGACCGTGCTCGGGGTGTTGCCGAGGTGGAACCTCCCCGAGGAGACGGCGGTCGTGGCAATCGGAGGCTCGGCCCGGGCGATCTTAAGGCTCGCTAGGCACCAACTCACCGCTGAGGGTCTGCGGAAGCTCGTGGTGAAGACCTCAACGAAGCCGTCGGCCGTGCTAGCACGTGACGAGGGGTTGGCTCCTGAGCGGGCGCGGGTGCTACCGGCGGCGATCACTACGCTTGCGGCCGTGCTGGAGCACTTCGGTAGATCCTCTATCACCGTGGGCCGGGGTGGGATAAGGGAGGGCGCGGTCCTCACGATGTATTACGAAGCCAGAGACAGAGAAAACTCGACCGGAGAAACTTAGAGTGGAGATCGCCGAAAAACAAGAGGCAAGCTTCTCCGACCCGTCGTTGTATATAAACCGCGAGCTCTCCTGGCTCAGCTTCAACGAGCGCGTCTTGGCGCAGGCCAAAGACGCGCGGCATCCTTTGCTTGAAAGGGTGCGGTTCATCGCGATCTCCGAAACCAACCTCGACGAGTTCTTTATGATCCGGGTCGCTGGGCTCCAACAACAGATCGCCGCTGAGCTACCAAACCCCGTTCCGGATGGGATGACCCCCGAAGAGCAGCTAAGGTGCATTCACGCTCACACGCAGCGCTTTTTCGCTGAGCAGCGTGCAGTACTGGAAGGCGAGCTCTTGCCCGCGCTAAAGGAGGAAGGGATTAAGCTCGTCTCCCACAAGGATCTCTCCGAGAGGGAGCGGCGGGAGATCGGGGAACGGTTTGCTCGAGACATCCTTCCAATCCTCACCCCGCTTGCTGTGGACCCAGCACATCCATTTCCGCACATCTCGAACCTCTCGCTGAACCTACTGGTGGTGATCAAGGAGGGGGACAGAGAGGTGATGGCCCGCATCAAGGTGCCGGTCACGATCCCTCGTTTTATGAAGGTGCCGCCGACGGAGGAACCAGAGGAGACGGTAGCTCCCGGAGTGCACGAGGAGATCAAGCTCGTTAGGGTCGAAGAGGTCATAGCGGCCAACCTAGACGAGCTGTTCCCGGGTAAGCATATCCTTGAGAGCTACGTGTTCCAGATAACGCGCAACGCAGACCTCGTGATCGAGGAGGACGAGGCTTCAGATCTGCTCCAGGCGATAGAGGACGAGCTGGAGGGCCGCTGGTTCGGCCAGAGTGTTCGGCTGGTGGTCGCGGACTCGATGCCCGAAGACCTGCGCGAGTGGCTAGCGGAGCACCTGCGGGTGGAAGAGAAGGCGGTCTACTCGACGCCGGAGCCGTTGGGTTTAGGGGGCTTCGAGGAGCTTGCCCACCTGGACCGCGGTGACCTCCTATACCCGCCCCTTACGCCGCGTGTTCCATCAGAGTTTAAGGGGCCGGGCTCCATCTTCTCGGCTATCCGGCAGGGGGATGTCCTGCTCTACCACCCCTACGACTCTTTCAGCCCGGTTGTGGAGTTTGTCCGGGCCTCGGCTACCGACCCTGGTGTCCTGGCGATCAAGCAGACCCTCTACCGAGTAGGGTCTAACTCACCCATCATCGATGCGCTCGCGGAAGCGCGCGACGAGCAGACGCAGGTCGCCGTCCTTGTAGAGCTCAAGGCTCGCTTTGACGAGGAGCCGAACATAATCTGGGCCCGACAGCTCGAAAAGCGGGGCGTACATGTAGCCTACGGCATCGTGGGCTTGAAGACGCATGCCAAGATATGTCTCGTCGTACGTCGGGAAGGCATGGGGCTGAGGCGCTACATGCACCTGGGAACAGGCAACTACAACCCCAGCACGGCACGAACCTACACAGACTTCTCGTACTTCACCGAAGATCCATATTTGGGCGAAGACTGCACGGATCTCTTTAACTACCTGACAGGGTACTCAGAGCAGGAGGAATATCACGAGCTGCTCGTCGCCCCCTTGTCGCTGCGGGAGGGGCTTGTTCGCCTTATCGAGGAGCAGGCGGAGAAAGCAAAAAGGGGAGAATCGGCTCGTATCACCTGCAAGATGAACTCACTGACGGATCCCCAGATGATCGAACACCTCTACAGGGCCTCACAGGCTGGGGTGAAGATAGACCTGATCGTACGGGGTATATGCTGCTTGAAACCCGGTTTAGAGGGGATCAGCGAGAACATCCGGGTGGTCTCGCTCGTGGGCCGTTTCTTGGAGCACGCGCGAGCCTTCGCCTTCGGTGAGGGGGAGGACGAGAAGATCTACCTGGGCAGTGCTGACCTCATGCAACGCAACCTCGACCGACGTG
>JAFAPF010000165.1 GCA_019247245.1 Rubrobacter sp.
CTTGCCAACGCCCGTAAGCTCGAAGACCTCCACGAGTGGGACGCCCGCGTCCGCCGTCTCCTGGCAGACGAAGAGGAACCCCAGCTCCGTTACGTTACAGAACTGAAAATAGACGGCCTCGCGGTCTCTTTGCTTTACGAAGAGGGCCGTTATGTGCGAGGCGCTACGCGGGGCAACGGCACCGTCGGCGAGGACGTCACGGCCAACTTGAGGACCGTACGGTCCATCCCGCAGAAGCTCTCTGGAGGTTACCCGAAGCTCTTGGAGGTGCGCGGCGAGGTCTACATACCCCTGGACAAGTTCGAGGAGTTCAACGAGCGGCAACAGGCGCAGGGGAAGAACCCGTTCGCAAACCCGCGAAACCTGGCGGCAGGCTCCGTACGACAGCTGGACTCTAGGATCACCGCCCAAAGGCCGCTGAGCATATTCTGCTACGGGGTCGGCAAGGGTAACGAGCGGTACGAGAGCCACTCAGCCACGCTCGAGGCTCTGAAAAGCTACGGTCTGCGGGTTAGCCTGTATAAGGTGCATGAGGAGATAGAAACAGTCATCAAAGAATGTGCGTATTGGGTCAAGGAGCGGGGATCGCTCAGGTACCAGATCGATGGGGTCGTGGTGAAGGTGGACTCCCGGGACCAGCAGTTTGCGTTGGGGTCGGTGGCGAAGGCGCCGCGCTGGGCGATAGCTTACAAGTTTGAGCCGCTCGCGGCCCGCACGCATCTCAATGAGATCATCGTTAACGTTGGCCGCACGGGGGCACTGGCGCCGCAGGCCCTTCTCGAGCCAGTCAACGTCGGCGGGGTGACCATCGCGCGCGCGACGCTCCACAACGAGGACTATATAAAGGAGAAGGACATCCGTATCGGTGACGTGGTCGTGGTCGAACGAGCGGGGGATGTGATCCCACAGGTCGCGAGACCTGTCACCGACAAACGTACCGGGGAGGAACATCTCTTCGTTATGCCCAAAGAGTGCCCTGTCTGCGGCGAGCCCGTGGCGCGTCCCGAGGGCGAGTCCATAACCCGCTGTGTGAACGCCCGCTGCCCCGCCCAGGCTCTGGAGCACATCATCCACTGGGCCTCTAAGGATGCGATGGATATAGAGGGGCTGGGTGAGAAGGTCGCCACCAAGCTCTTCGATCTTGGCCTCATAAGAGACGTAGCGGACGTCTACGATCTGGAAGCCGATCAGCTCGAGTCGCTGGAGGGCTTTGCAAAGAAGAGCGCGGCGAACCTGGTGCGGGCTATACAGAGGAGCAGGGAGCAGCCTTTTTCGCGGGTGTTGTACGGCTTGGGCATCCGACACGTTGGGAGCGTTACGGCAGCGCTCATCGCTGCGAGGTTCGATGGCCACGAGCTGCTTAGCGGCGTAAGCGCAGATCAACTCGCCGAGATCGAAGGTATCGGTAACGTCGTGGCGCGGGCCGTGGTGGACTACTTCACTCTGGAGGACAATCGGGATCTGGCGAAGCGCCTGATGGCGGCAGGATTGAATTTCCAGCGGGCGGCAACGGAGAGCGTGATGGGACCTTTGGTGGGAAGGAAAGTCGCCCTCACAGGCACTCTGAGCCGTCCGCGCAGCTACTTCGTCGGGAGGCTGAAGGAGGCCGGAGGGACATTCGCCTCCTCGGTTAGCAGGAACACCGACTACGTGCTCGTCGGTGAAGAGGCCGGCTCAAAGCTCGAGAAAGCCAGGGCGCTGGGTGTAAAGGTACTGGACGAGGCGGCCTTTGAAGAGCTGCTCTCCTGAGCGCCATGGTTACTGTAGCAGTCTCTTGAGCTGATCTTCAAGGTAGTCAGCGGTAACCGCTCCTTCGGGGGTGTAGGCTACGGCCTCTTTGCAGAGGTGATAGAGGGCGAGGGTCCGGGTCGGAGAGAGGCGACGGCTCCCAGCCTGTTCCAGGACAAGCCGCATTAGCTCCAACGCCACCTCCGCATCCGTCTTGCGTTGCTCCAGAGCTCCTCCCGGGTTACCTACCATGTACCAGCACGGACAGTATACAGAGATCGCGGGCGAGGCCACGGGAACGAGTTTAGGGTTATGGTAAACTCGGTGCGCTTTGAGTCCCCGCTCCAGATCCTTACATAGTACGCGAGTTTCAGGGGTCATCCATGGGTGAGGTTAAGCGCGTCTTTACGCGTTGTCCGATGTGCGAGTATGTCTTCAAGGCGCCACGGGTCAGCACCTACGTAACGGTGGGCCGTGAACCGGACCTATGTCCCAAATTCCCCGGCCGGCAGTTGGACGGGTCACGGGTACTCCAATACAGCGTGACAATGTGTCCGTCGTGCTCCTTTGCCGCCCGCGAAGACTTCGGTGACCTCGACCTCTCCCCCATCGAACGCTACGTCCTTGAGGAACGGCTCAAGGAGGACGGCCTCTTGCGCGTCTTCCGCACAAGCCCGCCCCCCTGGCTTGCCTTCCACGCCGCCGAGGTCTGCGGCCAGGAACGAGCGCTGGCCGCCCGCGAGCTAGGCGACCTGTGTCTGCGCGCCTCTTGGGTATGCCGTAAGGAGCGCGAATACCCTTTCGAGAGCACCTTTCAGCTGCGCGCTATACGCTACTTCATGCGGGCTCTCAAAGACGGGCTGGTAGGTCGCGAGCTCTCCGTCACCACCTATCTCGTCGGGGAGCTAAACCGCCGCCTTGGCAACCACCGGGAAGCCCTCAACTGGTACGTCAACGCGGCCCGCACCTCAGAAGGCGACCCCAGTCTTACCTGGCTTGAACGTCTCATTACCCAGCAAAGCAAGCTGGCGCGCGAGCAGGCTGCGTAACAAAAGTAACCAGCTGTCAGCTGATAGCCAACCTAAGAGGTTCCCTCATACGGCGGCGTAGGCTTGAAGGCTGGGGTGCCGGGGGTTTCCTCTACCCGCTCGGATCGTCCGAGGAGCCCCAAAGCCGTGTTCGCTACGTTCTCAGGAGTGACGCCAAGCTTCTCGAGTACGGTCTCACCGGGAGCGGACGCACCGAAGCGATTGACGCCCACGCTGGCACCCCGCGTGCCGACATAGCGTTCCCAACCCATCGTCACGCCCGCCTCGACGGAGACACGGACCTCTATCTCGGGAGGCAGAATGGAGCTTTTGTACTCCTCGTCCTGGGCCTCGAAGATTTCCCACGATGGCATGCTCACCACCTTTACGGCAACGTCGTCCCCGGCGAGCTGCTCGCGGGCTTTTAAAGCTACAGCGACCTCGGAGCCGGTGGCGATGAGGATGACTTCCGGTGCGACGCTGTGCGGGGCTTCGGCCAGAACATAGGCCCCGCGCAGGGCGCCATCGGCGGCCGCCAACTGAGTCCTATCCAAGACGGGCACGTTCTGACGGGTGAGGAATAAAGCGACCGGGCCTGTGGCTTCGAGGGTGGTGCGCCAGGCCATCGTGGTCTCGCTGGCGTCGGCGGGCCGGATCACGGTGAGGTCTGGGATCGCCCTCAAGGCCATATAATGCTCTACAGGCTGATGGGTGGGGCCGTCCTCGCCGAGGCCCACTGAGTCGTGAGTAAAGACCCAGGCCACGGGCAGGTTCATAATGGCCGAGAGCCTTATGGCCGGGCGCATGTAGTCGGAGAAGACGAGGAAGGTCGAGCCATAAGGCCTGACCATGCCGCCGTGCAAGGCTATTCCATTCACGGTGCCTCCCATCCCGTGCTCGCGGACGCCCCAGGCTACGTTGCGCCCGGGGTGGGTCGCGCTGAAAAGTCCGCCGCCCTTGAACTGGGTGTTGGTGGAGTTGAGAAGGTCCGCCGCTCCGCCGATCATCGTCGGCACGTACTCCTTGAAGGCATCCATCACTTGTGAGCTCGCCTTACGCGTGGCGAGCTTCGGGATTTTTGCGTGGTCGAACATAGGGAGTGCTCGCTCGTAACCGGGCTCGGGTTCGCCGCTCCAGGCCCGGATCCACTCCGCGGCGAGCCTCGGGAACTCCTCGCGCCAGGCGGCGAAACGCTCGTTCCACCCCTCCTCGAGCTCGCGGCCGCGAGCTCGCATGTCCATGTGCTGATATACCTCGTCGGGGACGGCGAAGCGGACATCGGGGTCAAAGCCCATCGCTTCCTTCGCAGCCCGGACCTCGCTTTCGCCTAAAGCACTGCCGTGAGCTGCGGCGGTATCCACGGCGTCCGGCGCAGGGTAGGCGATATGGGATCGTACGATCACAAGCGACGGACGCTCCTCTTCGTCGCGGGCGTTATTGGTCGCCTCCTCGAGCGCGTCAAGGTCTTTGATGTCTTCTACGCGCTGGACATGCCAGCCATAGGCCTCGAAGCGCTTAGCCTTGTCCTCCCTATCGAAAGAGATAGCCGTGGGGCCGTCTATGGTGATGTGGTTGTCGTCGTAGAAGTAGATGAGCTTGCCGAGGCCGTTCTGTCCAGCTATGGAGGCCGCCTCCGAAGCCACGCCCTCCATGAGGTCGCCGTCCGAGCAGATGCAGTATACGTGGTGGTCAACGATCTCATGCCCTATGCGGTTGTACCTCCCGGCGAGGAAGCGCTCGGCCATCGCCATTCCTACACCGTTGGCGAAGCCCTGTCCCAGCGGTCCGGTCGTCGTCTCCACCCCAGGGGTATGGTAGTGCTCGGGGTGACCCGGCGTGCGCGACCCCCACTGGCGAAAGTTTTTTATATCTTCCATGGTGAGCTCGTAGCCGGTGAGGTGGAGCACGGAGTAGAGTAGCATCGACGCATGGCCCGCCGAGAGGACGAAGCGGTCCCGCTCGGGCCAGTGGGGATTCTCGGGGTTGTGGCGGAGGAATTTGGTGTAGATGGTGTAGGCAAGCGGGGCGAGCGCCATCGGGGTACCGGGGTGCCCCGAGTTGGCTCTTTGCACGGCGTCCATGGCGAGGGTCCGGATGGTGTCTATAGAAAGCTGTGTAACATCTTTGGTTTGGAGGTCCAAGATTCCTTCCCTTCGTTTTCTCAAGCTTCACAGCCGCGAGGGGGCCTTGCGAGACTACTTTACTACCTGGGGGACTCAGCGACTGCGTCCGCGTCGCGTAGAGTGAAAACCGCTACAACACGGTGGGCTTGAGAGCAGTAAGAAATACCAAGTCTCGCCGGAACCTAGATCTCTTCTTCTTCGAGGAGCTTCTCGTAATCGTCAGCGGAGAGGAGCTCACCTTCACCCGAGACGCGGAGCTTGATCATCCACCCGCCCCCATAGGGGTCCTCGTTTACGCGCTCTGGGCTGTCGTTTAGCGTCGCGTTGACCCCGACGACCTCGCCGCCCACCGGCGTATAGAGATCGGAGACGGCCTTTACCGACTCGATGGTGCCGAAGGAATCCCCGGCACCGAACGAGGCTCCCTCCTCGGGCAGCTCGATAAAGACTACGTCGCCGAGCTCATCTTGCGCGTGATCGGTAATGCCGACGGTCGCCAGGTCTTCCTCGCGCCTTACCCATTCGTGGGTCCTGGTGTATTCAAGCTCTCCCGGTACGTTCATGAAGCCTCCTCCGGCTATCTTTTCTCACGCTCGTAGAACGGCAGCGGTACAGTGCGGGCCGACACGGACCGCTCGCGGATCACCACCTCGAACTCATCTTCCACGTCGGGCCTCACAAGCGCAAGCCCTATGGCCTCGTTCAAGGTCGGAGACATGGTCCCACTGGTTACCAAGCCAACGGTTTCACCCGCCATGGCTACCGGGTAGCCATGGCGGGCAATGCCACGCCCCTCGACCTTGAACCCGACGAGCCTCTTCCTGAGGCCCTCCTCCTTCTCCCTGCTCAGGGCTTCCTGTCCGACGAACCCACCTTCCTTATCCAAGTGCACCACGAACCCGATGCCGGCTTCAAGGGGTGTCGTCTCCGGGTCGAGCTCATGGCCGTAGAGACACATCCCGGCCTCAAGCCTCAGGGTGTCGCGCGCCCCGAGACCAACAGGGGCAGCCCCGGCCTCTATCAGGCGCCGCCAGAGGGACGGAGCCTCCTCGGGCCGGGCGAAGATCTCGAACCCGTCTTCGCCCGTGTAGCCGGTGCGCGAGAGGGCGACGGAGCTAACCCCCACCTCATCCTCGACGAAGCGGTAGTACTTGACCACCGATAGGTCTGTGTTTGTGAAATGCTGCAAAAGTTCGACGGCCCGCGGTCCCTGGAGCGCCAGCAGCGCCCAGTCGTCCGACTCGTCGGTGATGTCCACGTCAAGGTCTTGCGTGTTCGCGAGGAAGTGTTCGAAGTCCTTCTCACGATTGGAGGCGTTGACGACGATGAGGAAGTCTGCTGCGCGGCGGTAGACTAGCACGTCGTCCACCGTCCCACCGTCCTCGTAGCAGACCGCCGCGTACCCTGCTTGCCCGATCGAAAGGTGCGAAACATCTCTCGTCACTAGGCGCTGCACCGCCTCTTCGGCCTGCGGGCCGCGGAACACGACCTCGCCCATGTGCGAGACGTCGAAGAGCCCAACGTCGCTCCTAACCGTCTCATGCTCGGCCTTTATGCCCGCGTACTGTATGGGCATCTCCCAGCCGGCGAAGTCAGCCAGGCGCGCGTCTAGAGCCTTGTGCTGC
>JAFAPF010000176.1 GCA_019247245.1 Rubrobacter sp.
TCGAGTCGGAGCCGCAGATGAAGTATTGCAGGCGCTGGTACCGCTCGGGTAGATGCCTCGCAAGCACCAACGCTCCGATACGACCTTCGTCGCCCTCCCACCCTTCGGGCGGACGGCTAAGGACGTGCACCACCTCTAGGTTGAGCCTACCCTTGAGCTCCTCGATCTCCTCGCGGAAAGCAATGCCCTCCCACTCACGGTTACCGAAGAATAGGTAACAAGGCCTGGGGTCTCTCCGGTCGGCCATCGTGCGGAGCATGCTCATCAGCGGCGTTATGCCGACTCCGGTGCCGATGAATGCGAAGCCAGGTCCGTCGTGGCGGTCTATGGTGAACGCGCCATGCGGGCCGTCCAGGTAGACGGTGGCACCGGGCTTGAGGTAGCCTATCTTTTGGGTGAAGTCGCCAGCGGCCTTGATACTCAGAGCTACCCGCTCGGTCTTCTCGGCGCTTGAGGAGATCGAGAACGGGTGCCGGGTAATCGCGAAGGGGGATTTATCGACCGTGATCCAGGCGAACTGCCCCGGCTCGAAGGGGAAGCCGTCGAATCTGCGGGCGCGCAGCCTCGAGGACTTGAGTACGATGGTGTAGATGTTGCCCCGCTCTGGGATCACGTCTTCGATGCGCCACGCTTTGCTGCGGAGCTCCAATGGCCTGACGACGCGCACCCACAACACCAGGCCTACAAACACGACCGACATCCAGAGCCACAGCGCTATCTCTAGGGGCTCGTTCACGTAGTAGCCGACCAAAAGGACGTGCGTGATGGCGGCGGCTATGACCACGAAGGCGAGCACGCCGTGCGTTAGTTGCCAGAGCTCGTAGCTAATGCGTAGCTTCTTCCTCCATATGGAAAGAGCTACGATGAGGAGCAGCGCTACCGTCGAGGTGACCGCCATCTTCGCCCGCAAGGGTGCTGTAGTCAGATCTAGGAGTGCCAGGTACCGGCTATCGGCCAAGAACAGGAGCAACGGGTGGGCTAGGATGAAGAGGAGGCTCGTGTAGGCTATCTGGCGGTGGTACTGCAGCAAAACGTCTATGCCGAAGGGCGCTGCGACCGACTGGAAACGGGCGGAGACGACGAACTGTAGGCCCATCAAGGATAGGCCTACGAAACCCAATGCGACGGAGAAGTTGATGAGAAACCCCCTCCCCGGCTGCATCCCCGACCAGGCTAGAACGAGTGGGGCGATGGTTACCGCCAGGTACACGAGAACCAGAAACGTTGCTTGAACCGCCCACCCCGCAGCCTTACGTCGGCTGTACCGCGAGTTGGGCGAGCGAGGTGCGGTTTTGTTTCGCGCTCTACCAGTACGATCTTGTTTCTTTCGAAATTCGACTCGCGGTTCGGCGAGCTTCACACGATTACCTCCCAAACGAGCTCTCTCTAACCTCTTGATCGCCGACGCACTTGCGTACCAGTAGTTGCAACCGCGCCGATTGAGATGTGTGACCGAGACCGGGCGCTCCACCGACCGGTGCCCCAGACACCAAAACTGGGTAACACCACTTATACCTACGCTGGCCCGTGGTGCTTGTGCGTTCCGCCGCACTCTTCTTGGTGAGCGACAGAGGCTTGCGCTTTGTCCTCCTGCGGAGCCGCTGGTTGCTGAGCGTATACGGCGCCTGTAAACAGCGTTAGTGTCACCGCGGTCACCAAACCAACTACCAACTTCTTCGCGTTCATCCTTCTCCTTTCCGTGCCCTCGTCACTCTGGTAAGACCATCAGCGTTCGCTGCACTTGTCGAGATCGAGAGTCGGCTATCTCCGTCCTTACTCTTCTGGCCGTGAAGAAGCCGCTACCTCAGCTGCAACCGTAAGGCAGCGGCCTCAAACCGGTGTCAAGCCAGGATCAAGTTTTGTTCAAGATGGGCTCCTCCGTGTGTTCGTTATGGTGTCGATTTGGTAGCGTATGCTCGTGTGGTTATGCTTGGTCCAAGATCAACCATCGTCGAAGAAGCTGCTGCCGGCAAGGTTCTCATCTTTGTCGGCACTCTCTCATGGCCCGGTCGGTTGTGTCGGTGCGTAGGAGCGCCTTCTGGGCTCGACGCGGGTTTCACTCACGCGCCTGCGAGACTTAGAACGAAGCCTACTTGGAAGGGGGTGCGGTGAACCGAGTGGCAAAGAGTGGTGACCAGGGCTCCTCTTCGAGAGGATCTTCGCCATGAGCGTCCGGGTACTTGTCGTAGAAGACGAGGAGAACCTGCTGACCTTGCTCCGGAACTACTTGGAGAGGGAGGGTTATGGGGTCCACGAGGCCCTTGACGGCCGCACAGCGCTCGAGGTTGCCCAGCGGGTGGAGCCCGACGTGGTGGTCCTGGACTGGATGCTCCCCGACCTCGACGGCATGGAGGTCTTGCGGGAGTTGAGACGCTTCTCGGAGGCGTACGTCATTATGCTGACCGCTCGAGCTGACGAAGTGGACAGGATCGTAGGCCTCTCAACAGGGGCCGACGACTACCTCGTCAAGCCCTTCTCCCCGGGAGAGCTGGTTGCCCGGGTAAGGGCGATGCTCCGTAGACCCCGAGGCGTGACGTCTTCGGCTCAGGGTATCTTGGAAGAAGATGCGCCGCTAAGCTTCGGAGAACTTACCGTAGATCCCGCCCGGCGCGAGGTGCGCCTCCTGGGAGAAGAGGTGCTCCTCACCGCCCTGGAGTTCGAGTTGCTCGCTGCCCTGGCCTCGCGCCCAGGGTTCGTCTTCAGTCGAAGTCGACTCTTGGAGCGTGTGTGGGGAGAGAACTATTTCGGTAGCGACCATGTGGTGGACGTCCACGTCGCCAACCTGCGCAAAAAACTCAAGGAAGACCCTTCGGCCCCTCGCTACGTCCAGACCGTTCGCGGGGTCGGCTACAGGTTTCGTCGGCCGTGAGACCCAGGGCTACAAAGCGATCCCACCGTCTTCCCCGCGGCCTCGGTGCCAAACTCTTCCTGTCTCACTTTCTAGTGTTCCTTGTAGCAGTGCTTACACTGCTGATAGTTGTACTTGCTATAGCCCCGATCATCTTCAGGCGTGCTTTCGAGCCGGCGCCCTTGCTGGGAGGGCTAGACGATACCCTTACCCAAGCCTTCGAGCAGACGCTTCTCTACTCCCTGCTCGCCGCTGGAGTGGTGGCCACAGTGGCGGCCGCATTGGCCAGCCTCCTCATCTCTCGAAGGTTAGTGGAACCGTTGCGGTACGTGTTCGCCGCGACCAGCCGCATCGCGTCGGGGCGCTATGGGGAGCGTGTGCCGGTGCGTGAGGCAGACGAGCTAGGGGAGCTCTCGCAGAGCTTTAACGCCATGGCGAGAGCCCTCGAGGAGGCCGAGAGACGGAGGATGGAGGTGATCTCCGACGTCTCTCACGAGCTACGCACCCCCTTGTCCACCCTCCAGGGCTACGTGGAAGGCCTCGCCGAGGGGGTGGTCGAGCCTTCCCAGGAGACCTGGAAGCTCCTATACGCGGAGTTCGAACGCCTGGGACGCCTTGTGGACGATCTTCGGCGGCTTTCACGGGCCGAGGCGGGGCAACTAGATCTCAGCATGGCCCCCATGTCCCCCGCGGAGGCGGTGCGTCTCGCAGTCGGAGGCATGCTCCCGCTCTTCGACGAGAAGGGCGTGGAGCTGAATAGTGCGGTGTCTGAGGACCTACCATCGGTACTGGCAGATGTCGACCGGGTCGTCCAGGTTCTGAGCAACCTCCTTTCTAATGCCCTCAGGCATACACCAGATGGGGGACGTGTCGTGGTGAAGGCCGAGGTCAGCAGCGACGAAGTTACCTTCGAGGTAATGGACACCGGGATGGGGATCGCCCCCGAACACCTGGAGCGGGTCTTCGAGCGGTTCTACCGCGTAGATAAGTCGCGCTCGCGGGGCGAGGCTCGCGGTGGATCGGGGGTGGGGCTGGCGATTTCGAGGGCTCTGGTAGAGGCGATGGGCGGAAGGATCCGGGTTGAAAGCTCGGGCCTCGGCGAGGGAGCGACCTTCGTGTTCACCCTACCGGTCTCTCATCCGAAATCTTGATCTAACCCGTCTTGTCGCTGAACGAGCCCCGCAACCTCGAATACCTCTTCTGCATTCTGGGACACTACGACCAGTTCGGCTACAAGGAATAGACACCTGGGGT
>JAFAPF010000179.1 GCA_019247245.1 Rubrobacter sp.
TCTCGGTTTTGGAAGAGGGCAACGTCGTGAGGATTTCGGACAGGGGTCCGGGGATAGAGCAAAAAGAACGGGCGTTCGAGTTTGGTTTCTCCGGTGCTTCGCCGGAGGCGGTTCGGGAGATACGGGGGGTTGGGGCGGGCTTGGGCATCGCTCGTGCGGCCGCCAAGAAAGTAGGGGGTACAGTCACCATAGAGGACAATATCGGGGGCGGCACCGTGGCCACGGTCTCGGTGGATCAAACCTCCTTGCGCTCAAGGCCCGAACAGCAGCCGGCCATATCGTTAATGGCGCAGAGGAAGTATCCCGACGCTGTGCCCAAGATGAACATTTCCGAGAGACAGCAGAAGGTTTTGATAACGGTACTCGAGTGTGGGGAGGTGGGACCTTCAACGGTGGCCGAAAAGCTAGAGATCAGCGTCAGCACCGCCTACCGGGACCTGTCGGTTCTCGAAGAGCACGGACTCGTCATCGGTACCGAGTCGGGGAAGCGAACTATCGCGCCACTGGGTCGAGATGTAGTCGAGGCCCTTATCAAAGGCTGGGTAGGGTAGCGAATGCAGCGGTCGATTGAAGAGGTCTGGACGGAGGTGCTCGACCGCGCCTCTGAGCACATAAAGCAGCCCTCCTTGCGAGTCTGGTTCGAGGGAACGAGGCCAATAGAGCTCTATGAGGGGCGGCTGGAGATTTCCGTACCCAACTCCTTCGCCAAAGAGTACATTGAAAGCCGCTTTAAACTGGTTTTGGAGGAAGCGCTCAACTCGACCCTGGGTCGTGAGAATACGACCCTCGCGGTCAGCATCGAGGGCGTTCAGGGACCGGACAGATGGAACGGCCGTGGCTCGAACGGCGCCGAGTTCGTCCGTAACATCCGTACGCCTCGCCCGTTCAAGGTTAAGTACACTTTCGACACCTTCGTCATCGGCGCTGGTAACCGGTTCGCCCACGCGGCAGCATTAGCGGTGTCCGAGACACCAGGTGTGGTCTATAACCCCCTTTTCATCTACGGGGGAGTAGGCTTAGGAAAGACGCATCTGTTGCATGCCGTAGGTCAGTACGTCGAAGACCAGGACCCGAGCATGAAGGTCAAGTACGTGACCTGCGAGAACTTTACCAACGACTTCATCAACTCCGTGAGGGACAACGCCCCCCTAGGTTTCCAGAAGCGCTACCGGGAGAACGATGTCCTCCTCATTGACGATATACATTTTCTGGAAGGGAAGGTTGAAACCCAAGAGGCGTTCTTCCACACCTTCAACGCCCTGTACGAGGAGAACAAGCAGATAGTCATAACCTCTGATAGGCACCCAAAGTATATACCAACCCTCGAAGATCGCCTGGTTTCCCGCTTCGAGTGGGGGCTCGTAACCGATATTCAGCCGCCCGATCTGGAGACCCGAATCGCGATCCTGCGCAAGAAGGCGCTCATGGACCAGCTGGAGGTTGACGATGAGGTCCTGACTTTTATAGCCTCCAAGGTCTCGACAAACATTCGGGAGCTAGAGGGCGCGCTGGTGCGCATACTGGCTTACGCTTCGCTCTACGGACGCACGGTAAGCGTGGACCTTTCGGAAGAAGTCTTAAAGGATATCCTGCCCGACGCAGCGTATCGCGAGATCCCGGTTGAACTCATCCAGCACGAAGTATGCCGTTACTTCGGTATCTCGAAGAGCGACCTCACGGGCGCTAGCCGCTCCAAAGCCTTCGCTTACCCTCGGCAGATCGCTATGTACCTCTGCCGGGAGCTTACCGACGAATCGCTCCCCAAAATCGGGCGTGCCTTCGGCGGCCGCGATCACTCTACAGTCATGCACGCAACCGCCAAGATTTCTAACCTGATAAACAGCGACCGCGATGTCTTTAGCCAGATCCATGAGATCACCTACCACATTAAAAGCAAACGCTGAAAAATCTTCCCCCTTCCCTGTAGGGAAGGGAATTTGTAACAACCTATAAGCATACTTGGTAAAAGTTATCCACATTTCTTCCACAAGCTTCGCCTCCGCTGTGGACAACATTCTCTTTTTGGGAGCTAAAGCTCGCAGACTTATCCGCAAGATCTCATACTTATCCACAGATACTGTGGATAAGTTCTCTACCCTGTGGATAATTTTCCAGGGCGGTACTGTAAATTAGATGTTTTATGCCGCTTCAACGAGACGTTCTGTGGATAAACCTGTGGATAACAGGGGTTGAAGCTGTGGATAAAGTTGTGGAGAATTATGTGGATAACTTAGGGCTGTGGATAACTCGCGAGTTATCCACATTTGTTCCACAGGAATCTGCTGCTTATCCACAATTTTATCCACAGCTTCAAGAGTAATGTTTCAGCTTAGGTAAGGGTAATCAGGGTAGTTTTCCACATATCCACAGGCCCTATTATTAATATTATTATAAGACATATAGATTTAATAATAATAGTAGAGGAAGGATGGAGAGTGATGAGGGCTGTTTGTAACACGGACCAGTTTGGCGGGAAGCTTGCCTTGGTTTCGCGAGGAGTGTCGGCGCGTTCGACCATCCAACTCCTCGGAGGAATCCTGTTGGAAGCTGAGGAGGAGAGGGTGAGACTCTCAGCCACAGACATGGAGATTTCGATTCAAACCTCTTCCCCTGCCCGCGTCGAGAAGGGGGGGAGGGTGGTAATTCCGGCTCGCATCTTCAATGATGTAGTGCGCTCTTTGAGCAGTGCAGAGATCGTCCTTGAGGTGGGTCTCTCGGAAGGAGTAGTACGGCTATCGGCACGGGAGAACGAGTACCACATTCGGACGTACGCGGCCGAAGATTTCCCACGTCTACCGCAGTTCGACGAGGTGGGAGCCTTCAAGATGAGTGGTGAGGCGCTCGTCGAGACCGTCGAGAAAGTTTCACGGTCTTACTCTAGAGATGAGACGCGACCAGTTTTGACGGGGATCCTAATCTCCTTCGAGGATTCGCGTGTCAGGATGGTGACGACGGACTCTTATCGCCTCAGCGTCAAGGAGACCGAGCTCACTACCACGTTCGAGGGCTCGCGGGAGGCTATAATCCCTGCTCGGGCGATGCAGGAGGTGAGCCGCGTATTCTCAGGGTCTGACGAGGAGCAGGTCGAGGTAGCACTCTCGGAGAATCAGGCGCTGTTCAGGATCGGGGACGTCCTCTTCGCCACAAGGCTCATCGAAGGTAACTTCCCCGAGTACAGGCGCTTGTTACCCGCTACCTATGAGCGTGAGATCTCTATTCGACGGGAGGATTTGATCGACTCTTTGCGTCGCGTGAACCTCTTCGCTCAGCGTCAGACGCCACCGGTTCCGGTCAGCTTGGCCTTCTCCAAGGATACTGTCGAGATAATGGTGAGAAGCGGAGAGGTGGGGGAAGCACGAGAAAGGTTGCCCGCCACCAGTGAGGATAACTTCCACATTTCTTTCAACCCTAGCTACCTCTTGGATGGCGTCTCAGCAGTGGATACGGACAACGTCGTCTTCAGGCTCAACGAATCCCTCAAGCCTGGGCTGATAGTGCCGGAAACTGAGGGAGAGAAGCCGGATTTTTTGTACCTGATCATGCCGATGCGCGATCCACTACAAGGCTAGAGGATCTTGCGACTATCCTCCGATATAACCCTCGGCCAGGCTCTCAAGGCCGAGAACGTCGTCGGGACCGGCGGGGAGGCAAAGATCCTTATCCAAGCCGGTGAGGTCAGGGTCAACGGCGAGGTCGAAATCCGCCGTGGTCGCAAGCTGCGTGAGGGCGACGTCATCGAGGTGGGAGAGGAGAGGCTAGAGATCCGGTGAGCTCCTATCTGCGCGCTTTGAGGCTTATCAACTTCCGCAACTATGCCGATGCCGCCGTGCTCTTTGCCCCGGGCCTCAACGTTGTGGTTGGTAACAATGCCCAGGGCAAGACGAACCTCCTCGAAGCCGTAGCCTTCACCGTCACCGGCTCGACACCTCGCACCCCCAACGATTCGGAGGTCGTCCGCTGGGGCCAAGACTTCGCTCGCACCGAGATGCGCGTGAACCTGAATGGCCACGGGGAACGCAAAATAGCTGTCGGCTACGCACCAGGGCAGAAGAAGCGCCTCACCGTGGACGATGTCCCCGCAACCTCTGTGGCGGCCTATGGCGCTGGCGGCGCGGGAGTGAGGGTCGTCACCTTCTTTCCGGACGACATCCGCGTGGTCAAGGGCGCTCCTGCCGACCGCCGAGAGTTCCTCGATGGACTACTCTCCTCGCTACGCCCGGCTTACGCTCGCGCTGTTACGGAGTACGCGCGCGCCGTCCAGCAACGCAACCAGCTTCTCAGGCGCATCCGGGACGGCTTCTCCTCTGAGAGGACACTCTCGACCTGGGACCGGAAGGTCGTACAGCTCGGCAAAGAGATCCTCGAAGGCCGCACTGCGGCGATCGCTCCCTTGGCTTCACTCTTCGGAGAAGCCGTAGGGGCACTGTACGGGCCCGAGAAGGCCGGATTGCAGTATTACCATAGTGCTCCCCTCGACGGGTACCCGGAGGCGCTCAGAGAGGCATACAACGTCGATATAGAGCGCGGGAGTACTTCGGTTGGGCCGCATCGAGACGACTTCGCGGTGCTACTTGGCGGGGTGAGTGTGACCACATACGGGTCTCAGGGCCAGCAACGGCTGACGACGTTGGCCCTGAAGTTCGCGGCGAGGGATTACCTGCGCACCAAGACCGGACATGACCCGATCCTGCTCTTCGACGACGTGATGAGCGAACTTGACGAGCGTCGGAGGGGGGATCTGGCCGAGTACTTTTTGGAGAGCACTCAGGCTGTTATCTCTACGACGAACCTCGAATACTTCGAGGGTGCGATACTCGAACGGGCGAGGATTGTACGCATATCTGGGGGCTCTATAACTTGAGAATACCAGGAGTCGCGCAGGAGCCTACCGAGGTTTGCTGACCGGCTTATTTAAGCCATAAACGCGGGCATTCCGGGTTTAGAAACCATACAGAATATGTTAGAATCTACGGGTGCTGAGATACCTAGAAAAGTTAGTCCCAGCGGAGGCGCTGGTCACGCTCTAGTAAGGAGGGTTCGGTTCTTTGGTAACTAACCCCGTTCCCAAGAATACCAAAAGCAATTACGATGCAAGTTCTATACAGGTTTTGGAGGGCCTTGAGGCCGTCAAACGGCGTCCAGGTATGTATATTGGCTCGACCGGACCCAGAGGGTTACATCACCTCGTCTGGGAAATCGTAGACAATTCCATAGACGAGGCCCTCGCCGGATATTGTACGGAGATCTCCGTGGAGGTTAGCCTCAACGGCCACATCTCCGTCACCGATAACGGACGTGGGATGCCGGTCGGCAAGATGGATAAGTACGGCAAGTCGGCGGTCGAGGTGATCATGACCACGCTACATGCCGGTGGCAAGTTCGGCGGGCAGGGCTACAAGGTCTCCGGTGGCTTGCACGGTGTAGGAGCGTCAGTCGTCAATGCCTTATCCGAGTGGCTTGAGCTGGAGATAAAGCGTGACGGCCACGTCTTCACCCAGCGCTACAAGCGCGGGTTCCCCAGAGGCGATGTCGAGAAGGTGCGTAAGCTCAAGCGAGGCGAGGGAACCGGGACAACCATTCGCTTTCTCCCAGACCCGGAGGTATTTGCCGAGACGCAAGAGTTTTCCTTCGATACGCTCAGCCGTAGGTTCCGCGAGTCGGCATTTCTGAACAAGGGATTAAAGATCTCTCTGACTGACAGACGTGAGGAGAATAGGGCGGCAGCTTATCGCTACGAGGGGGGTATCCGGGACTTCGTGGCCCACATAAACGAGGCCAAGGACCCGGTCCACAAGACAGTCTTCTACTTCGAGCGCCAAGAGACCACCGCGGACATCGAGGTGGCTATGCAGTGGAATTCGGGCTTCCAAGACTCGGTCTTTACCTTTGCCAACAACATCAACACCCACGAAGGTGGAGCGCATCTGTCGGGCTTCAAGGCGGCGCTGACGCGCACTATTAACGAGTATGCGCGACAGAAGGGGCTCCTTAAGGAGAAAGAGGAGAACCTGACCGGCGAAGACATCCGTGAGGGGCTCGCGGCGATTATCTCCGTCAAGCTCCGAGAACCGCAGTTCGAAGGGCAGACGAAGACCAAGCTGGGAAACACCGAGGTCAAGGGCCTCGTTGAGAGCGCCACGAACCGGTACCTGGCAGAGTTTTTGGAGGAGCGTCCCAGTGAGGCGAGGGCGATCATCAATAAGGCCCTACAGGCGGCCCGCGCTCGTCAAGCGGCTAGGAAGGTCCGCGACACCATCCGCAAGGGCTACCTGGAAAGCTCGACGCTGCCCGGAAAGCTCGCTGACTGCTCGTCCAAGGATCCGGCCCGGAGCGAGCTGTACATCGTCGAGGGCAACTCGGCAGGCGGGTCGGCCAAAGGAGGACGAGATCGGAACTTCCAGGCTATACTGCCCTTGCGGGGCAAGATCCTCAATGTCGAGAAGGCCAACATAAACAAGGTCCTCTCCAACGCCGAGATCCAGTCCATGATCAGCGCGATCGGGGCTGGAGTGGGAGAGAGCTTCAACATCGAGCAAGCTCGTTACAACAAGATAATTATTATGGCTGACGCTGACGTGGACGGCAGCCACATAAGGACGCTGGTATTAACGTTCCTGTATCGGAACATGCTGGAGCTGATTGAGGCCGGCTACGTCTACATTGCCCTGCCGCCACTGTATAAGATCACGCACAGCCGCCGCGACTACTATGCCAAAAACGACGCCGAGCTGCGGGAGATGCTGGATCGGCTCCGGGCCAATGGCAGTACTAATATCGCCCGTTTTAAGGGTCTCTCGGAGATGAACCCGCAGCAGCTTTGGGAGACGACTATGGACCCGCAGAACCGGACCCTGCTGCAGGTTACGGTCGACTCGGCTGCAGTCGCCGACGAACTGTTCACGGCGCTTATGGGTGACAAGGTCGAGCCGCGCAAGGCCTTTATAGAGGAGAACGCCAGAGAGGTGAAGAACCTAGATGCTTGATACTTTCTCGGGGAACATACAGCCCCACTCTATAGAGGACGAGCTAAGAGACTCCTTCCTCTCGTATGCGATGAGCGTGATCGTCGCGCGTGCCTTGCCGGACGTGCGTGATGGCTTGAAGCCGGTGCACCGACGTGTTTTGTACGCGATGCACGATCTTGGGCTCCAGCCAAACCGGCCCTATCGCAAGAGTGCCACCGTCGTCGGCGATGTAATGGGTAAGTATCATCCGCACGGTGACCAAGCGATCTACGATACGCTGGCCCGCATGGCGCAGGACTTTGCGCTCAGGTACCCGCTCGTGGACGGCCAAGGTAACTTCGGGAGCATAGACGGTGATCCACCGGGTGCGATGCGCTATACTGAGGCACGGCTTAGCCGGATGGCCACCGAAATGCTGCGGGACATAAATGCAGACACGGTCGACTTCGTCCCGAACTTCGACGAGAGTCTGCGGCAGCCAGTGGTATTGCCAGCGCGGTTTCCGAACTTGCTCATCAACGGCTCGGACGGCATCGCCGTAGGGATGGCGACCAAGATCCCGCCACACAATCTCACCGAGGTTATCGATGCGGCCGTGGCACTGATAGACGAACCGGAGCTCGACGACGAGAAGCTTGTCGAGCACATCAAGGGTCCAGACTTTCCGACGGGCGGTGTCATCGTAGGGTTGCGCGGCATCAAGGACGCTATCATGACTGGGCGTGGGTCGGTGAGGGTGCAGGCCAAGGCGCACACCGAGCAGATAAAGGGCAACCGGACCCAGATAGTAGTGACCGAGATCCCTTACCAGGTCAACAAGAGTTACCTTCTGCAAAAGATCGCCGAGCTCGTCAAAGAGCGCAAGCTAGTAGATATCTCCGACCTCAGAGACGAATCCGACCGTAACGGGATGAGGATCGTAATCGAGCTCAAGCGTGAGGCGGTGCCGAAGGTTGTACTGAACAACTTATACAAGCACACTCAGCTGCAGCAGAGCTTCGGAGTGAACCTCGTAGCCCTTGTAGATGGAGTGCCAAGAACGCTCTCATACAAGAAAGTCCTCAAACACTACATCGCTCACCAGTTCGAGGTTGTAACGCGCCGGACACGTTACGAGCTGGGTAGAGTGCAGGCCCGCGCACACATCTTGGAAGGACTTCTCGTCGCACTCTCCAACCTGGATGAGGTAGTTGCGACGATCCGCAAGAGCCGGTCGGTAGAGACCGCACGCAACAACTTGATGAAACGGTTCAAGCTCTCCGAGCGGCAGGCGCAGGCTATACTGGACCTCAGGTTACAGCGCCTTACGGCACTAGAACGCCGCAAACTAGAGCAGGAGCATAAAGATCTGGCCGAGAAAATTCGCTACCTTGAGGGCGTGCTCGCCGACGAGGCCAAAGTTTATGAGATCGTCAAGGAAGAGCTCTCAGAGGTCAAGGCGGCCTACGGCGACGAGCGGCGAACAAGCATAACGGCCGCCGAGGAGGCGGATTTCGAGATCGAAGACCTCATCGCCGAGGAGGAGATGGTTATCTCTATCTCTCACGGCGGCTATCTCAAGAGCGTGCCTGTAAGCGCCTTCCGCAAGCAGGGCCGCGGCGGGGTTGGAGTCTCCGGGATGGAACTTAAAGAAGGCGACTACATTGATCACCTCTTTATCACCACCACCCATCACTACATGCTCTTCTTTACCAACAAGGGCAAGATCTACCGTCTCAAGGTGCATCAGCTCCCCCGTATGGGCCGGACTGCGAAGGGGCGCCACGTGGCGAATCTCTTGCCGCTTGGGCAGGGAGAGAGAATAACGGCCGTCATCGCGACGAAGGAATTCACGGAGGCTGAGTACCTGATCTTCGCAACGAGGAAGGGGGTGGTGAAGAAGACCCTGTTCCTCGACTACTACACGCCCTTGAAGAGCGAGGGCATAATCGCCATCAACCTGGCCGACGACGATGAGCTGATCGCAGTACGACAGGCCTCTGATGGGGAGGAGGTCGTTTTGGTGACCCGGAACGGTATGGGTATCCGCTTTCCCCAAAGCGACGCTCGTCCGATGGGGCGGGCTACCGCCGGGGTTAAGGGTATCACGCTCAAGGAAGGGGATGACGTGCTCTCGATGGATGTCGTCAACGACACGGCGGACCTCTTCCTCATCACGGAGAAGGGCTTCGGCAAGCGTACAGCCGTCTCACAGTTTAGGGTTCAGGGTCGTGGGGGACAGGGGATAATCGCTATGAAGACCGATGACGGCAGGGGGCGTTTGGCCGGTGTTAGGGTAGTGAGACCAGACTTGCATGAGCTCGTGATCGTCTCGAACTTTGGGACCACGATACGGATAGACGCCGAATCCGTTTCTCGCCAAGGTCGGAGCGCTCGTGGGGTAAGGGTGATGAATCTTAGGTCAGGTGACTCGGTGAGCGCCATCGCCAAGGTTATCTCTTCTCAGGGTGCAGCCGAGAACTCGGGCGGTGAAGAGCTTTCTCTGGAAGAGATTGTCAGCGAGCCCGATGTGCCGCTCAATGTGGCCCCAAATGGTGAGGTGGTGCTTGGATAACGATAGGACTTGCAAGGGTGTGGTCGAGTGCACGGCTCTGGTCTTAGCAGAGAGCTGCAGTGAGTTCGATGGCCGGATCACCCTCTTCGGGGTGCTCGATGAGCTCAGACCCGATGTAGGCGACGAAGAGTTCTACTTCGTCGTCTACGCCAAGTTCGAGGGGTGTGAGCACGTGGCCGAGGGGGAGCGCCGGGCCAGGATCTTGATCACCGATGAGGATGGCGAAGTGCTTGAGGAATCTGCCGAGTTCTCTGTCTCACTGAGTGGTGAAGAGGGACCCGCGACCATGGTGGCAGCCTTCAATCTTCAGAAGGACTTCGACGTCGAAGAAAGACTACTGTGGATAGAGGCCGAACTCGACGAAGAGACCCTTGCCCAGACTGCGATACCGCTGCGCGAGCGGTACAACGTGTGATGGGACGTTCATGACCGAAGATCTAGCGATCTTTATAGACTGGGAGAACATCTACATCTCCACGGTCACCGAGTACGGGGCGAAGCCCAACGTCTCGGCTATCCTGGAGAAGGCCCGCGAGTACGGGCGCATCGTCTCCGCGATGGCTTACGCTGACTGGACCGATGGCGACTTTCGCGACGCACCGCCGACGCTCTACTCTAATGGCATCTCCCCACGTTATATCTCCGCCCGGTATTTCCCCGGTGGCCGTTCCCAGAAGCGCCGGACGAACTCGATAGACGTCATGCTGGCGGTGGAATGCTCAGACTTTTTACATACCCATCCGCAGGTGGATACCTACGTTCTGGTAACCGGTGACGGCGACTTCATCCCGCTCGTGAACCTCTTACGGAGCCGAGGCAAGAGAGTTGTGGTGATCGGGGTCTCCGAGGCTACCTCCTATCATCTGATCGAGACAGCCGACCACTTCATCTCCTATTCTTCGTTGCTTGAGGAGGAGCGTGCGGTTCGCGCCCATGATAAGGAGTTGAAGAAAGAGACGGCCGACCCGTACAGGGAGCTCGTCCGGGCCGTTGAGGTCCTGAAGCAGAGCGGTAAGACGCGGGTCCTTGGGCAGGTCAAGCAGCAAATGATTGTGCAGCTCGGCTCGTTTGACGAGCGTAACGAGGGATTCAGGAAGTTTAAGGACTTCGTGGTCGAGGCGGAGCGTCGTGGGCTCGTGAACACGGTCGACCAGGATTTGGAGTTGCACGTCTACCTTCCGGACGAGGAAGTCCCTGAAACCTCCGAGTCCGACTTAGCTGTCGAGGACCCGAAAGACGCCGTGGCCCTGTCGACCGAACGGCCCCAGGGGGACGGAGCTGTGGAACCAGCGGAGCTGCCGGCGATACAGGACTTCGACCTCGTCGAGGACCTAACGTCCTACGAGTTGGAAACCATATGTAAGACCATTGCGAGCCTGCAAGACCCGGCGTCATCCGTCGAGATCTTCGGAGGCATCCGCGACCTGGAGGAGCGCGGAGAGCTTGAGCTGACGCAGGAGGAGATCAAGGAGGTCATAGAGGCCATGCTCAACGCTGGCTACCTCACGCCCGTCAGCACCAAACCTTATAAAGAAGCCAAGGCCAACATAACCTTTTACACGCTCGACCGTGGCCATAAAGAGGTTCAGGCTATCCTTGAGATCCAAGCCTCCTAGTGGGCCAGCTTGTAGACGGTCAGCGCTGCTAAGAGGAGTGCGGCCGCGATCTGGACGAGCGAGATCATGATGATCTGGGCCGTCTGGAGCACGGAGGCGCTACGCAGCAACAATTGCGCGGCGACGATTCCACTGAAACCTATCACCAAGACCAAGGTGGCTTTGAACCTATAGCTCTTCCCCCGCTCCTTCAAAAGCACCAACCCCATAAGGGCCGGCACGTAGAAGGCGAGGGTCAGGGGCACGAGACGCAGTATCTCAACCGTGAAGCCGATAAAAGTGTCCATAAACCTAGTCTACTACGAACCCCGTGCCGCTCTGGAAATCTGTTCACCAGATACGTAAGATGCCTTTGTACGACAAGAGGTTGGGAGGCGGCGTGGGCATAAACCAGAGAGTCTCGCTCAGGAAATTCGTAGACGACGTGAAGTGCTGGGTAGACGAGGGCAAAAGCGATGAATGGATCGCAAGCGCTCTAGGGACGAGCGCCTCCAGCGTGCAGTCCTTCCGATCCCGCAACAGCATCTACCGCAAGGACTTGCGCGACCCGCTCGCTGACCCTACCGACTACGAGGCTTACGAAGGGGTCCTTGAGCCCGATGGAGGCCCCGAGGGGACACCGGGGGCCTGGTTCGATCCGGCGGTCTCGGATAGCCTGCGCTGGCAGAGCTGCTGGAGCCGGGTCGGCAAGGTCGAGATACGCCTGAGCCCCACGAAGATCGTACTCGTCGAGCGCGATGCAGCGGTATAATATATGCCTCGAGCTCGGGCCGTCCGACCCGTCGCTGCGTCCTAGAGCAGAGTCACGGCGCAGAGAAAAGTCCGGACTCGTGAGGACCGGAGGTTTCCGGTCCGGAAAGGCCGCTCGGGCTAAGAACCCGAGGGACGGGATGGCGCAAGCCCCCGTTACGTCAAGTGCAACAGAGAGCAGACCAGCCGATGGCTCGGATTTTCCGGGCACAGGTGATGGGTGAAAGGGTGGGGTAAGAGCCCACCGGCGGTACCCCGTGAGGGGCCGGCCAGGTAAACCACCGGTGCGAGCAAGCCAAATTGTCCCGGAGCCCTTGGCTCCAGGCTGGTAGGCGCAGCTCCTCCAAAAGAGGAGCCCGGGAGAATCTCTCCCGGAGATGGATGGCGGGATAAAGCAGAATCCGGCTTACGGGACGGCCCGAACCACAGATTGCAGGATATTCGCTGGTTTTTCAGCCAATCTTACTCTTTACAGGTGTCACTGTGCTCTGCAGCTCGACGCACGTATAATTTAGAGTAAGCCGAAATACTCTAATAACTGTCCTTTGCGGTTAAACCTACATTATCAGTACGCCGAGATCACGGCACGTCTTTCTGGAGAGGTTGTTCGGAATTTCAGTATGCCGGGGTACAGTCGAGCTTCGACACTGGGCTAGGTTTACATAGACGGTATGCTGGGTCCCCTCCCGAAGAAACCCGCATCCTTGCTCTCTAAGGTGCTTTAGAAGCTCCCGTCGTTTCATCCCTTATGGCAGGACCTCGATGGGCTCACGCACTACTTCCTCACCTTCGAACTCTGTTCTGGTGAGCTCCCTGCTGGCCTCTAGGACGAGCGTGACGGCCTCCCTAAGGCTCTCGCAGGCCTCTTCGAGGGTTCTCCTCCCTGGGCGTTAGCTCCGGGCAGCTCCTCGACGTAGCCAATCCACCAGTTTCCCTCCTTCTGATAGACAGTCAATAACGACCCCGCGCCTCCGAGGCCAAAGGATTTGTGACTACCAATGGTCGGCCGTACAAGGAACCGGCGAAGCTCCTGTACATCTATATCTAGGGCCTTGGAGAGATTCTGTAGCATCATCATCTGTGGGCGCTTAATATCTCCGCTCTCCATCCTTACAATCGTGGTGGGGCTTACTCCTGCCTGTTGGTGGGGCTTACTCCTGCCTGTTTGGCTAGCTCCTCCTGCGTCACCCCTTTTAAGCCTCGGTGGTAGCGGATCAACTCTCCTATATGCTCCATACTTTTGCTTCCTCTATCGCCATACACGCGTTTATTCTATAGGAATTTTGTAGAAATTGTTAGGAAACTATAGACTACGAAGTGAGCATATGAGAGCGAGGTGAGCATATGAGAGAATGTAGACGTCAGATGAAAAAGCGAGCCCCGCGAGGTTGGTGCCTTCGAGGTTTCGCGCCACAGGATTGGAGTTCGACACCTACCCAAAGACAAAGAAATATGTGCAGGGCCCGGCAGCTACGCTGGAATTGGGTGAAGATGCAGCTAGCCTCGTCAAGGCTTGTTACATATTTGGTAGAGCAAGCTAACAGTAGCGTTCGATAGAGGCCAGGGTCCTATGCTGGGGCTTCGGTCCTTTTTGAGAGGAGGTAGAAAACCACAATGGAACTCTTGGACGCTTTGGCAATGCTCGGAGTGATGGTAGGGTTGATATGCATCCCGTTACTCGTCAGTTTAGTGATACTTTTCCTCGCCGAGAGGCCGTAGCAGCCTTCTATGGCCCTCCTCTTTTTAGCCGGCTTGGAACACCTATCAGCCACAGAGCCGGTACAACCATCAGGAGCGGCACTCCTCTTAAGGCAGAGAGAAAGCCATACCTACAATGCTGCCCCGAGGAGAACACAGCCACCTATAAGGACGCTCTTCACCGTAAGTAGACCAGTTAGGCGGTTGTGCCGGAGAAGGCGTCGCTAACCTCGACCAAGGCGACTTGAGATCCGCCTCTCGAAGTTCTTGTCGCACCAAGTTATCTTGGTTCGTGTGTGTTTCCCTCCGTCAGCGGCTTATCTACCGAACGCTCTGGCGCCAGCACTGCAGACGGTGTTGTGGGCTTTCTTGAGGAGTCGACTACCCTTACCCCTTCCGACTCCTCGCGACGAGCTAGGTTGGCGGCTGGTCGCTACCGAAGGCACCGTAGAGCGCAATAGCAACCCTCCGCTACCCGGATACTCCCATATTATACAGCGCCTCAAGATGTTGTGGTTAGCTGTGCGGCCCTCACCGCTGCTGACGGGCCCTGTGGCTCTCGTCGAGGGATTTTACGGTGCTGTATGCGGGCTTACTATGAATATTCAGACGCCATAACGTGGCAGCATCTAAACTAGGAGCCGTAAGTGCAAGTGATTCTTTGTCCTCTAGCTGCCAGCAATTTCCGACAACCCTCAATCACCGCCAATTGATTGATAGGAGAACTGGGGCCGTAAGGAAGCGGGTATCTCATCTCTAGAGGGTGCCTTGCTGAAGAGGTCGGTGCACTTGTGACCAAATGTACCGTATAAAACGAGCCCGGCGTCCCATGCGCCGAAGTCGCCAAGTACGATACCGTAGCCCTGTACTGGCTAGGTAGGGTGGCCCACTAACTCCAACGATATCAGTACGGGCCGCTTCTTCTACCTGTCAGTGATTTTGACGCGTAGGCCTCCTCCATATGAGGCGCTATTCGCTTTTTACCACCATGCTGCGAGCCACCTCTTTGATGGCAGTCATTAGTTCTATGTAGGCAGATAGGAGATTGACATAAACACTTGATGGTTGTCATGTCCTCTGCCCCTGCTCCTGCGTAAGCTCTTCTTTAAGAAGGTGCCAGGCTTCGCTAGGTGGCACCATGCGAGAGGCATTAGGATCCTAGAGAAGGAGGATTATCGCATGCGCTCTCGCCCTCTGCTTATATAAGTTGCCGCCATCCTAATGGTACTAATTAGCCTATCAAACCTTCCGGGCCCGCTGTTGTCTGGAGCTGAAGAAGTGCCGGCTGTGATTATTTATGTGGTTATTGTACACGGCATTGTGGGTCTCATTGCGGCTGTCGGATTATGGATGCTTAAAAAGTGGAGCTTCTGGCTTACCATTGTTATTTCTGTACTCGACATCCTGTCGTCGACCCCAGGGCTAGTCTTGGCGCCAAACGGCACACTGCTGGCTGCGGCAGGGGTTATAGTACCTGTGTTCATCATCGTGATGGTGGTGCTTCCGACATCGCGCCGCGCCTTAACAGCTCCTTGAGACTCGGAGAATGGCTCTACCAGACAAGCGTAGCCCCTCGAGTTACAAATGGCAATATTACCTAGAGATGCTTCCTTGAGTGAGTGGCTCTTCAATACCGATCAAGTAGTTGAGCGCGATCTTTCCTGGACCTGACAGAAGGATAGCGAAGAACCCCGTCATAAGGGCCAGATCAAGCTCTGCACCTGCCCAGTTGCCTGGGAGAGCGATGAACCCAACGTTGACCTTCACGAGAAGTGTTGTGAAGATCATCTCGATCGCAAGTATCAGAGCAGCGAGCCGCGATAGCAATCCTACGATGAGAAAGATGCCCCCTATGAGCTCTGCGAACGTTACTACGTAGCCCATGAACACTGGAAGGAACGCCCAGATCTGCGAGTAACCGACCGAAGTTTGCCGCTCCGAACTTGGTAAACTTGGTAAGCCTCTGCCAACCATATGCGGCAATGATTATCCCAACTGTAGCCCTCAAGATAAATGGACCGAAATCTGCGAGGCGGGCACTAGTGGAAGACTAAGGATCCTTATTACTACTGCTCCCTTCTCTTACTTTTGTATAGCTTTTCCTGCTCATCGCCGGCGACCGCGAGATGTACTATACAAGAACGAAAAAGGGTGTATTGCTCGGCATAGCATTCCCGATCGCTGTGTTCCTCTTGGTAGCATTGATGAGTCTAGTGGTGTTACAGATCGGGTTGCTGCTAACCTGATACTTGAATTTACGAGAAGATCTACATACTAGACAGTTCTGGACAGTTCTGCCTCCTTGATTTTACAAGCGGGTGGCCAAGCTAGCTATGGAGGCAACATTAGTCGTCTCTGCTTCCTGAGCATTAACCCATTGACGACAATAGTAAAGCAGCCATACTATAGATCTGACTATAGACAATTATAGGGAAAAGAATAGTAAGAGAAGGAGCCGCGGTTACTAAAAGCCCCTGCCCTCTTCTCATACCCTCTCAGCCCTTGAGCCTTGTGGGAAGTTCGTGAATAGAGGTGGGCATCCCTCTAGTAGTTACAGTTTATATCCAACGGCCTCACTTGTGCTTTGTAGCGCAGGCACTCTTTACCGAACTTGCGCTCCTCACGCTCGATGACGCCATGCTGTATCACGAGCAACGCAACCGAGATAAAAAGGATAGCCCACAACGTGTTGACGAGGCCGGCTATGCCTACATAGATGATCGTCATCGAAAGATAAGCGGGGTTGCAAGTGTAATGGAACGGCCCTTTGTGACCATGCTGGTACACTGGCTTATAGGGATTAGCCAGTGTACCAGCATGCCACATCGTCCATTCGAAGAACCAGCCTGTGAGCAGCACTCCGCCACCAAAAGTGGCCATTCCGAGGCTGCGCCCTATCCGACGCGGTAGAAAGGCAATTGGAAACCTTCCATTGAGCACCAGGCCAAAAAGCAAAGCTCCCAAGTAGATTAGAGGCGGAGGCGCAACGACCGCCGCATTATCTTGATCGTCACTGGGTATAGGCTCTAATTCCCGGCATTAATGATCAACGGTGGTTGGCTACATTCTATCGCAAGACGCTAGTAAGCTTTTAAGCCTTACGCGTTTCCGAGAAGACTCTAACACTCAGGCAGTTTAATCCCCTTAGGCGTTACCAGTCGGTAACCAAGTTAGCGACGAAAGCAGCGCGGTAGCCTACTACCTACACGCTGCTATAGGCCCCCAGGTGCAAGCTCTATTAGTGATGCCCCAGGTTGTGACTTACCCTTCTTACCGGCTGCTTTACCCGGAGTAAGAGGCTTCCCTTCTTCTGCGAGCTTTACTTTACGTAGCGCTTCACCGAGGTTGCACCCACTCCGAAAGTGCGAGCGGCCTGTGCCT
>JAFAPF010000183.1 GCA_019247245.1 Rubrobacter sp.
AGATGATCCGGGAGTTGGTACACGCGGGCGTCGACGTGACGCGCCTGAACTTCAGTCATGGCGAGCACGAGGGGCACATAAAGAACGCCCGCCTCGTACGGGAGGCGGCGGAGGCATCGGGCCGCAACGTGGCGGTGATGCAAGACATACAGGGACCCAAGATAAGAACCGGTGAGGTCGTGGGCGGGACGGAGCTTATCGAGGGGAACCGGGTGATCTTAGCGCCGGGGGACTTCCTGGGCGATGCGAGCCGGCTCTCGACCTCCTACGAGCGTATCACACAGGATGTCCAACCTGGGGACCGCATCCTCATGGACGATGGCCTTTTGCAGTTAAAAGCCGAGGAGGTCGAGAATGGAGAAGTCGTCTGCCGGGTCGTTACCGGCGGCGCGATCTCCTCGCACAAAGGCCTAAACTTCCCGGACTCTTCGCTCTCTATCGAGGGTCTCACGCCTAAGGATCTCGAGGATCTGCGCTTCGGGATAGAGGAGCTCGAGCCGGATTGGATCGCGGCCTCTTTCGTCCGTTCGGGCAAAGAGGTCAGGGAGATCAAAGAGCGCATAAAGAAGTTCGGCGGGAACAACGTACCGGTGATCTCTAAGATAGAGAAGCACGAGGCGATAGACGACGTCGAAAGCATCTTGCGGGCCTCTGATGGCATCATGGTAGCGCGTGGGGACCTCGCGGTAGAGCTCTCGGCTGAGCGGGTGCCCATAGAGCAAAAGCGCATCGTGGCCCGTTGTCGGCGCCTAGGCAAACCGGTCATCGTCGCCACCCAGATGCTGGAGTCCATGATTCGAACTCCTCGGCCCACCCGCGCAGAGGTCTCGGACGTGGCCAACGCTATCTTCGATAGGACCGACGCGGTGATGCTCTCGGGCGAGACCGCGGTCGGACGCTACCCGTTGCAAAGCGTAAGGGAGATGGACCGGATCTGTCGGGCGGCCGAAGAGGCTATTAATTACGGCGGGGACATCGTTTCTTACACCGCATGGGGCCGGGGCGATCGCTATGACGCCCTAACGCACGCGGCCTGCGAGCTCGCCGAGGATCTCGACCTCGATGCCATCCTCACTGCTACCCAGAGCGGGCTCTCGTGCCTCAGGGTCGCGCGTTTTCGACCCCCAAACAGAATCCTCGCCGTGAGCCCGGAAGAGTCAACGGTCAGGATGCTCGCGATGGTTTGGGGGGTCGAGGCCATCTACGGCGAGCAGAGCGGCAACATCCAGGAGCGCTACGACGAAGCGGTAAGGGCCATCCGGAGGTCCGAGCTTATCCAGAAAGGAGACAGGGTCATCATTACCGGCGGCTCGACGAGCACCAGGCCAGGTTCCACGAACATGTTGAAGCTGCATACGATAGGCGAAGAAGAGTAACCTTCCCCATGAGGCTGTCCCGACCGCTCAAGGTGGTCCTGTACGCGGCCTTTATCGGGCTCCTGTTAGCCTCCTATGTAACTCCTCTCCAGCAGATCCTCGAGGATAAGAGCCGCATCGCTACCCTCCAGTCGGACCTTGAGGGCTTAGAGAAGGACAACGCCGCCAAGAAGCGGCTCACAGAAGAGCTTGAAACCACCGCCGGAGTCGAGCGTGCCGCCCGTGAGCGTTACGGCATGATAAAACCCGGCGAGAAGGTGTATATAGTCCCGGACGAAAGCCAGACGGAGTAATGAACGACCATACGGTCGTAGCGCTCCAGCTTGGACGCGAGCCGGCCGCCTTCCGTGTGGCCGCCCGCTGCCCGTCTGACCTACCTAGCGTCATAGAGAATGAGCGCCGTCTCGAGATGCCTACGAGCTTCTGGATCACCTGTCCCACGCTTCGGTCGGCCATCTCCCGCGTCGAAGCCGCAGGTGGCGTCCGCGTAGCTCAGGAAGAGGTTGGCGCAGAAGCGGTAGATGAGATCCACAAGCAGCACCTCGAAAGCTACGGCTCCCGGGTTGCTGGCGTCGGTAGCCCCGGTGGCCGTATCAAATGCCTCCATGCCTTCACCGCCTTGCACCTCGCGGGAGCCTTGCCCAACCTAGTCGCCGAGTGGACCCTCGCCCGCCTGGAGAACCCCTACGCCGACCTCTCCCGTTGCCCCGAGTGCGTTATATACTCCCAGCTAAGCTCCGGGGGCGTAGCCCAATAGGCAGAGGCAGCGGACTTAAAATCCGTACAGTGTGGGTTCGAGTCCCACCGCCCCTACTA
>JAFAPF010000063.1 GCA_019247245.1 Rubrobacter sp.
GTATGGTGATCGGCGAGATCAGGTTGCTCGAAAAGACTAAGAGGGAGGGCGGGCCGTGAAGGCTCACACCACGCGCTGCGGCTATATATGCAACACTTTGTCAGGTAATGATACGAAAGTATAGGCTGTGCTAGACTTTCGTCCCAATCCGGGGTGGCATTAGGAGAAAAAGATCGAGGGCGAAGGCGCTATTCTTTATCCTCTATTCCTCGACCTTGCCGGCAAGCTTTGCGTGCTCGTTGGCGGCGGTGAGGTCGCGAACAGGAAGGCGAGAAAGCTCTTGCAGGCGGGGGCGAAGGTCTTGGTGATCTCACCTGAGGTCAAGCCGGAGCTGGCGAGCGTGGCTGCGGAGGTGCGCCGGAGGCCGTACAGGGTAGGCGATCTCGAGGGGGCTTTTTTGGTGTTTGCTGCTACGGAGCATCGGGAGGTTAACGCGGCGGTGGCGCAGGAGGCGCGAGAGAGGGGCATCCCAGTGAACGTCGCGGACAAGCTGGCGGAGGGGGATTTTGCTTTGCCTTCGACCTTGAGGCGCGGGAGGCTCCAGGTTGCGGTCTCTACCGGCGGGGCCTCACCTACCCTGGCGCGTAGGATCCGGCAAGAGCTTGAGAACGCCTTCGGGTTCGAGTGGGCGAGCCTTGTAGAGGCGCTGAGCAGCACGCGGCGCGACGGGCATAAGGCCGAAGGAGAGCTCGAGGAGGTGGTCGAGAAATGCTTATCGCGGTTGCGGGTATGAGCCATCACTCGGCACCGGTCGAGGTGCGCGAGAAGGTCGCCTTCTCGCCGTGTGCGGGCCGCTCTTTCCTGCGTCGGCTTAAAGACGAAGGCACGGTCGCCGAGGCGGTCTTGCTCTCCACTTGCAACCGGACGGAGCTCTACACGGTGCTTGAGGACGAGGACGCCAAGAAGCGTCTGCTCGGCTCTTTGGCGTCCGAGAAGGGTCTCGAGCACGACTTTTTGAAGGGCCACTCGTACTGGCTGACGGATGATAAGGCCGTGTGGCATCTGTACCGGGTGGTCTCTTCTCTAGATTCGATGGTGGTAGGGGAGAGCCAGATCTTGGGCCAGGTCAGGGAGGCTTACCGAGCGGCGACGGAGGAGCTGTGCACGGGGCCAATCCTGAACCGGCTCTTTCACACCTCGCTCAGGGTCGGCAAGAAGGTACGTTCGGAGACGGGGATTGGGAAGAGCTCCCTCTCCGTGCCGCGCGTGGCGGTGCAGCTGGCCAGGGAGGTCTTCGGAACACTCGAAGGACGAACGGCGCTGGTCTTGGGTACCGGCGAGATGAGCGAGCTCGTCATAAAGCACCTCGTAAGTAGCGGTGTCCAGGAGCTCCGGATCGCCAACCGTACCGCCGGACGGGCCGTAGCACTCGCTGGGAGGGTAGGCGGAGTTACGGTGAGCTTTGACGCGCTCGCAGAGGAGCTTTCGAAGGTGGATGTGGTGGTAAGCTCGACCGGAGCCGGGGAGTGGATCGTAGATAGCGGGGTCGTCGCTGGGGCAATTGCCAGTAGGGAAGAGCCGTTGTTCTTCATAGACATCGCGGTCCCGCGGGACGTAGACCCGGTGGTGCAGAATCTGGACCAGGTTTATGTATATGACATAGACGACCTGCAGGCTGTCGTGGATCGCAACTCGGACGACCGAGTCGTAGCCGCTGCGGAGGGAGAGGCCATGATAGGACCCGCGGTCTTCGAGTTCATGAGTTGGCTCTCGACGCTGCGCATCGTACCGTTAATTAGGGAGCTCAGGGACGGGGCCGAGCGCATCCGGCGTCACGAGCTCGCCCGCGCTTTGAGCGGGCTGAGCCTCTCGCCCGAGGAGGCCGAGGTCGTCGAGCGCATGACCCGCGCTCTCGTCAACAAGCTCCTCCACGGTCCCATTCAAGAGCTTAAGGCTCTCGTCGACGGCGGTTCCCCTCTAGAGGACGCCGAGGTCCGACGACGTCTCTTGGCCTTCAAAGACCTGCAGATAAAACTCGGTCGCTTCGAGGATCGCACCGGATAGCCATGAGCCCCACTAGGCCCGTAGCCGTGGGGACGCGGGGCTCGAAACTTGCCCTCACGCAGGCGAACACTTGTGCAAAAAGGCTGAGGGCGGCAGGCTTCTCGGTTGAGGTCCGTATCATCAAGACCACCAGCGAGCACCATCCAGATCTGCCGCTCTCCGTCATAGACGAGCGCGACGTCTTCACGCGCCAGCTCGACGAGGCGCTCCTTGTGGGCGAGATAGACCTTGCGGTGCACTCCGCAAAAGACGTACCCACAGAACTTCCAGAGGGGATCGTACTCGCGGCAATCACCGAACGCCACGATCCTTCGGATGTCCTTGTCTCGAACGGGGGTTACGAGGTGGACGGCATGCCACAAGGGAGCGTCGTAGCCACCTCCAGCCTCCGACGCCGTGCCCAGCTCCTGCATAACCGTCCGGATCTTCGCGTGGTAGAGATCCGGGGCAACATTGATACACGCGTCCGCAAGATGCGCGCAGGGGAGGCGGAGGCCTTGATCCTCGCTCGGGCTGGTCTCGAACGTCTTGACCTCGACGTGCCGCACGCGGTCCTGCCCTCGGAGATCATGCTCCCTGCTGTGAGCCAAGGCGCTTTGGCCGTCGCCACCTTAGAAGAACACCACCTGTATGCGGAGATACGCGAGGTGCTCAACCACGAGCCAACCGAGACATCCATCCGCGCCGAGCGGGCTATGCTAAAGGCTCTGGAGGGAGGTTGCCGGGTGCCGGTCGGGGCTTTGGCCTCAGTGCAGGGCTCGAAGGTTCGTATACAAGGTGTTGTAGCAACGCCGGACGGAGTGCTCATATACCGGGGCGAGGCGGAAGGCGAGGAGCCTGAGGGGGTTGGCGGACGACTGGCGCGGGATCTTTTGAAACAGGGGGCCGCGGTGGTGCTCGATGAGGTCCGGGAGGTGAGAAGTACGTGATCTACCTCGTCGGCAGCGGCCCCGGCGACCCCGGCCTCTTCACCGTCAAGGGTGTCCGCTGCATGCAAGAAGCAGACGTAGTGGTCTACGACCGGCTTGCCCCTGACCCTTTGCTCGCCCACGCCCGACCCAAGGCACAGAAGATCTACGTCGGCAAGAAGCCGGGCGATCACTCGATGTCACAGGAGGATATCAACACGCTCCTCGTCGAGCTCGGCCGTGCGGGGAAAACGGTTATCCGCCTCAAGGGTGGCGACTCATATGTCTTCGGCCGGGGCGGCGAGGAAGCACAGGCTCTCGCCCGAGCCGGACTCCCCTTCGAGGTCGTCCCCGGTATCACGAGTGGCATTGCAGCTCCCACTTACGCTGGTATCCCCGTAACACACCGTGGTGTCTCTACCAGCGTCACCTTCGTCACCGGCCACGAGGATCCTACGAAAGGGGAATCGACCGTAATTTGGGACCACCTCGCCAACGACGCCGGGACGCTCGTACTGTATATGGGTGTGGGAAGGCTAGCGGAGATCTCAGCCAGGCTCATCTCCGCTGGCCGCAGCACCGAAACACCGGTCGCCTGCATCCGCTGGGGCACCCTCCCCGAGCAGAGAACCGTCACCGGTACCCTTGAGGACATCGCAGACAAGGTTGCTGAAGCCAACCTCAGCCCGCCGGTGATCACGGTAATAGGCGACGTGGTCGCGCTGCGCTACGAGGGGCTCGACTGGTTCGAGAGGAAGCCACTCTTCGGGCGACGCGTCGTCGTGACAAGGGCGCGGACCCAGGCCGGAGAACTATCTAAAAAGCTCGAGGCTTTAGGAGCAGAGGTTATAGAGTTCCCGACCATTCAGGTCCGGCCACCCGAAGATTTCGGGCCGCTGGACGGGGCGATCCGGAACCTCGACTCCTTCGACTGGATCGTTTTCACCAGCGTGAACGGCGTAGAGGCGTTCGCGGAGCGTTTGCGACGCCACGGCTTGGATCTCCGGGCGGTGCCACGCCAGGCGAAGATAGCGGCCATAGGCCCGGCAACGGCTGAGAGGATCCAAAGAGTCGGCCTCCAGGTGGACACAACACCTGATGAGTACAAGGCCGAGGCTCTGATCGCAGCACTCGCCGGCGAATCCCTAAAGGGTAAGAGGGTGCTGATCCCCCGGGCAAAAGTGGCCCGGGAGGTCCTACCGGAGAAGCTGCGTGCGGTGGGCGCCACGGTCGTGGTCCCGCCGGCATACGAGTCGGTACCCGCGGATGAGGGCAGGGAAACGTTGCAGCGGCGACTACTCGCTGGCGAGATCGACTGCGTCACCTTCACCGCGAGCTCGACCGTCGAGAACTTCGTCCTGGCCTTCGGCGGTGAGGAGGTGGGACGGCTTCTCTCGAAGACCCGCATCGCATGCATCGGGCCGATCACGGCAGAGACCGCCCGCAGCCACGCTATCCCTGTAGATGCCGAGGCGGCCGAGTACACCATCCCCGGTCTCCTAAAGGCGGTGGTAGATCTCCTCACCGCTGGTAACATGAGCAAGAAAAGCAGGTGATTCCATGGCATTCCCACAACAGAGGCTCCGCCGCACACGCCGCACGGGCGGCCTGCGTGGCCTCGTGCGCGAGACGGAACTCTCCCCTGAAGACTTCATTTACCCTCTCTTCGTAACGGTAGGCGAAGACGTCCGTAACCCAGTAGCTTCTATGCCGGGTATCTTCCAGCTCTCCATAAACCACGCCGTCGAGGAGGCTCGTAGGGCACATGCTCTGGGCATCCCGGGTGTCCTGCTCTTCGGCATACCCGACGAGAAGGACGAGGCGGCGAGTGGGGCTTACGACCTGGAAGGCGTCGTGCAGCTCGCGACGAAGGCCATAAAAGATGCTCTGCCGGAGTTGCTCGTGGTGACGGATGTATGCTTGTGCGAGTACACAAGCCATGGGCACTGCGGGATCGTAGACCGGGAGAAGGGTGAAGTCCTTAACGACCTCAGCCTCGAGCTATTGGCCCGCACTGCTACAAGCCAGGCCGAAGCCGGTGCGGATATCGTGGCACCGTCGGATATGATGGACGGCAGGGTCGCTGCTTTAAGGAGCGAGTTAGATCGCGAGGGGTTCGAGGCCA
>JAFAPF010000072.1 GCA_019247245.1 Rubrobacter sp.
TATTTGCCGATCTGTATCTCGTCACCGTTCCTGAGGTCGACTGAGTCTACACGCACCCGGTTAACGTAGGTACCATTGAGACTACCAGCGTCCCGAATCCTGAACCCCTTCTCCTTGAGCTGCTCACGACGGAAGATCTCCGCATGCTTTCTCGACACCGTCACGTCATCCAGAAAGATATCGCTCTCAGGACCTCGGCCCACCGTCACCACCTCTCCTAACAGATCGTGCATCCTTCTCCCCGCCGTACCCTCGACCTGGTCGAGTTCAATGAGCGCCGCCTCCTCCCGGGCATCTTCACGGGAAGCGCTCACTACGTCCTCCTCATCGTCGCCGAAGCTCGGCGCGTAGGACACGGTCGACTGCGAATGTACCAACCGCGCCCCGCACTCTGCGCAGAATTTCATCTGTGCGTTAACCTCGGCGCCACACTCGGAACAGCGGTTCAAACTATCTTCCTGGGCTCACACGGCCAACCAACGTCTAAAAAAGTAAGTTCCTTCAAACGCACCCTAAGCTTATCCTCACAGATGGATGCAAGATCCGACGCTTCTTCCCATTCGTACACCTCACCTAGCGCCTCAAGGCTCCGCGAATCACTACTCATAAGCTGAAGTATACCCTCCCTTCAACCTAAAGTACAATCTTAGACGAGTAGTAACTCCCCCTCCAGTATTTCACTCGCGTTTTATCAGAAATTCGACAACGTCCGCATACTCGGAAACGAGATTTTCCGAGACGTCACCCCCACCGTTCGCATCGTCAGTTGTTTTAGCTTCGGCATAGACGTAGAACAGCGGGTTGTCCGGGTCGGGGAGCATGAGAACCCAACCATCGTCCACGCTGAGCTTTACGCCGTCGGTGAGGATAGCGTCTGCATCGCCACCGAACTTCTCGGCAAGGCCTCGCATCACACGCCCCTTGGCGGCCCAAGGACACTCTAGGCGCCGCCTTTTGACATTTCCGAAAGTCTCCCCGAAACGGGCCCTCACCGCCGAGAGAGGCTCCTCCTGGTGGAAGAGTTCTAGGGCACGGGCGAGCGTCATGAAGCAATCAGGAGCCGGCAGGAAAGATGGGAAGACGTAGTGGCCATCTGCGGCCCCCGCGATCTCCGCCCTCATCTCAGCGGCTTTGAGCGCGATGTTACCCAAACCCGTACGGCTCTCCTCAAGAGTACCCCCGCGGCTTTTCAGCAGTTGCTCGTACGCACTACTAAGGTTTACCGGCAAAACCGCTTTTTTAGGATACAGACGCTCCAAGAAACAGGCGAGCATCACGTCCGAAGGAACGAACGCGCCCTCGTCATCCACAAACTGTACCTCCTCGCCCGTGGGCCCCACGACCGCCCCGAAGGCAGCCCCAACCCTCGGTACAATGTTTCCGACCCGCTTCAAAGCATCGGCGAGATTAGTTACTGCAGCGCCACCCACCGCATTGGCGTTGGCGAAGCCCTCCATCACCACAGCGCTTACCCCGAGCTTCCTAAACACACGGCCTGCAACCAGGCTCGCCACCCCCCCAGAGAAGTCAACGACCAGCGTGGCATCCTGGGTTTTCCTTCGGTTAACGGCCCTCTCCAGGCGTTCGACATACTGTTCCACAGCGCGTCCCGGATAGATGAGCTCGCCTATATCGATCCCATGTGCCCGACGATACTCCTCCCGTACAAAAACCTTCTCTATCGCACGCTGGTCGGCCTCACTCATCGGGGTCGCATCCGAAGAGAAGAATAATATCTCCACCTCGTCGGGATCGTCCCCAGCCCGCACGTGGATACCAGAGACAGACTTGCCCGCCAAAACGTCGTGGCGGACCACGCCCGCGTGGGCTGCCCGAAGATCCCGCACGTTCACGCCAGTCGCCAGAAGAGCGCTCGTCATAGCCCTTTTTGCAACCTGGGCGGAGGACGAAAAATCACGGCCTAAGGTGACTATGGCACCCAGCTCCAGCTCGGTGCCGAACGAAGAGGCCAGCCGTATCATGAATTCCGGCGTCAGGTCCACATTGAACTTGCCAGACACAACAGGTCTGCCACCTCTAAAGAAAGTGCGCAGGCCCATGGTTTCGTAGATGAGGGACTGAGTTACGTTCGCTCCGCTCTCAACGGTCTTGTGAGGATAAATCTTGACGTCGGCAGACACTGTCGCGCCCTCGCCCACGATGACGTCGTCGCCCAGGGCGCTACGCTCGAGGAGCCTAGCACGCGCCTGAACGTACGAGGAGCGTCCTACGAGCGTGTCGATGAGCTCGGCGCCCTCTCCGACGTAGGTTCCATCGGCGATTACGCTACGCTCGACCGTGGCGCCAGCGGCGATGACGGTGTTGTCACCGATAACGCAATAAGGGCTTATCTTCGCGCCTTCATCGACACGCACATTCTCTCCGACCACCACAGGACCCTCAAGCTCCTCATCATCCACCTGCGCTCGCTTCCCGACGTAGCAATTCTCCCGAAGGCGTGTCCCCGGCGGCCTTACACCTCCCACCCTGCCGTCCAGGACGTCACGCTGGGCGATCATGTATTGCTCGAGCGTTCCGATATCCTCCCAGTAGCCCTCCGTAACGTACCCGTAGAGGGGACGTTCTTCCTCTAGAAGCTTTGGGAATAGCTCCTTGGCAAAGTCGTACTCACTCTCTGGAGGAATGTCCTGGAAGACAGAAGGCTCCAGAACATAGATGCCAGTGTTGACCGTATCTGAAAAGACCTGCCCCCAAGCTGGCTTCTCTAAAAAACGCGAGATGCGGCCATCCTCTTCGGTGATTACGATCCCGAAATCCAAAGGGTTCTCGACGCTCTTTAGAACAATCGTCGCCTCGGCAGTTTTCTCTTCGTGGAACTGCAGAATGGTAGCCAGGTTAGCGTCGGTCAGGGCGTCACCGCTGATCACGAGTATGGGTTCGCCTTTTAGGTGCTCCTCGGCCAACTTCACGGATCCCGCGGTGCCTGCCGGAGCGTCTTCTATAGAGTAGCGGATGTTCACGCCCCAGTCCGAGCCGTCACCGAAGTAATCCATTATCTCCTCGGGCATGAACTGCAGCGTAACCACTATATCGGTAAAGCCGTGCCCTTCGAGCAGACACACGATGTGCTCCATACAAGGGATGTTCACGATGCGGATCATCGGTTTGGGCTGGTCGCTGGTAAGCGGCCTTAGGCGCGTGCCCTGGCCGCCGGCCATGATCACGGCCTTCATCGATGTCCCTCTTCATTTATCGCGGCGATGTAAAGAACTCCTGCGACTAGCGAGAGCCCCAAGCCCGAGTAGAACATAATCTCTCCCACGGCTCCCGGTTTGTATACGACGACTACAACAGACGCCATTAAGACACCCGTTGCAGCCTTGCCTACCTTGTTCACCTTTATCTTACCGCGAAATGCGAGGCTTCCGGCGAGGGCCAGAACGTCCCGCCCCACAAGCATCGCGACCACGAATGCCGGCAAGAATCCTCTGATCACCAGAATCACCGCAACGCTAGAGAGGAGCAGCCGGTCGGCCAGGGGATCCAAGACCCTGCCAAGGTGTGTCTGACCGGAACCTCCTCGACGGCGTGCGATCCTGCCATCCAGAAAATCTGTCAGTGCGGCCAAAACCAACAGCACCGCCGCCGAAACATCGTCTGTTTCCAGTAACAGAAGTATCACGATCGGTATCGTAAGGAGCCTTACAAGGGTCAATATGTTTGGCACCGTCAGTATACGGTCGCTCGGGTCCTTCATCGGCTGCTCCTACAGCGCAGGCGCACACTTATGCCGTGCAAACCGTAGCGCTCGCGCAATGAGTTTTCCACGTAGCGTAGATAACCTTCCGGAATTTCCTTCGGCCGGTTGGCGAAAAGGGTGAAGCGAGGAGGGGCCGAGCCAGTCTGGGCAGCGAAGCGTATCTTGACGCCCTTCGGCGGCGCACTCCGTTGTAATAGCGCATTTACGAGTTCAGCAACCTCGTGTGTGGGCACCCTCAGATTGTACGCCGCATATAACCGGGCGACGAGCGGCATCACCTTCTCGGTGCCCGCTCCCGTAAGAGCAGACATGGCTATGGTCAGAGGCTTTAGGTCCGTCATCCGAGCGTTCACAGCATCCTCGACCTCGTGCAGCCTCTCCGCTGGCACAAGATCTCGCTTGTTTATCAGAACTCCACACGCGCGTCCGGCCTCTTCGATTCGTCTCGCCAGCCTGAGATCCTCTCCTACCACCCCCCCCGCCGCATCGACAAGCAAGAGCGATACATCCGATCGGCGAATCGCCTCGTCTGCCCTGAGCGCCGAATAGTAAGAAACTCCTTTTGCCCTTCGCGACTTACGGTTCACCCCGGCGGTGTCCAAAAGGACGAAGCGCCCCCCAGGCACCATGTCTGAAGACACCTCGATCTCATGCGCTACGGCATCGGTGGTGGTGCCCGCAGCCTCAGAAACAACAGCCTGCACTGAGCCTAAAAGGCGGTTGACTAGCGTGCTCTTCCCCACATTCGGCCTCCCGATAACTGCTACACGCGGCATGGCACTCGCCGCTTCGGCGGGCACTACGGTCGGCAACCGCGAGATAACTACGTCTAAAAGGTCCCCAATTCCAAGCCCGTGTGCAGCGCTTATGGGGTGAGGCTCTCCCTCTCCCAGGGAGTAAAAAGGGTAGCGGGTAGCATCGTCGGCCGGGTTATCGAGCTTGTTCACGGCGAGCACGATCTTCTTACCAGAGCTGCGCAGTTCTTTTGCGATGGCCGCGTCCACCTCCGTCACCCCAAGGTGCGCATCGGCGAGATGGACGATCACGTCCGCCTCCTCAACCGCGACCCCCGCCTGCCCCGTCACGAGCGCTGCTAGGCCTACGCGAGTGCGGGGCTCCATCCCTCCAGTGTCTACCAAGATGAACCCTCGTCCCGCCCAATCGGCCCTGTTGTAGGAGCGATCCCGCGTGGTGCCAGGCTCCTCAGCGACCACAGCCTGACGGCGCCCCAAAACCCTGTTCACCAGCGTGCTCTTTCCCACATTCGGTGCCCCCACGATCGCCACCACCGGTAAAGAATTCACGCCGATGCCTACTTTTTTTCGCCCAATCTGTAGATCGCATGCAGGACTTCGTCTGTAACCTCCCTATAGACCCCTTTCTCCTTTGTATTATTATGTGAAGTTATAGGATCACCGATGTAGACGCAGAGCTTGCCGCCCCGGAGGCGTCTGAAGAGGCTGGGCGTTCTGCCCACGAAAACCGGAAGTACAGGGGCACCTCCGCGGATGGTAAGCATACCGACGCCTCCCTTAGGCGTGTGATCCAGGTTATAACCACCACGGCGGGTACCTTCGGGAAATATACCTAGTGCCCAGCCCGCAGTGAGAAGGTTGAGGGCCGCACGCAAAGCTGCATGGCCACCTTTTTTGCGGTCGACGGGGAAGACGCCAAGAAAGAAGAAAAGCCTCTCAAAGGGGAAGATGAAAAGCTCCTTTTTGCCCATCCATTGCAGCCTGCGGGGCACGGCCATCGAGACGAAAACCGGGTCTACGTATCGGCGATGGTTAGCTGCTACGATTAAGGGTCCTTCTTTAGGCACCTTCTCGGCGCCGTGAACCGTAAACCCGACCAATAACCACCCCAAGGCGATGATCACCTGGCGGAACAGCTGATACCTAACAGACATGTCTTTCGATGGACCCCGCCGAAACGTCTTCACCACGTTCAAATACTCTCGGGCGTTATCCGAGACGCAGCCTGTTGTACCTGGCTTACGAGCTCGACAACACGCCCGACGACGCCTTCCAAGGAGAGGCTCGTAGTGTCGAGGACTACGGCGTCGGCTGCAGGTTTCAGGGGGGACGCTTCGCGCTCAGAGTCTCTTCTATCGCGGGTCTGAATGGCCTTCCTGATGCGTTCTAGCTCCCCTTCGCGGCCAGTCTGTAACGCACGACGGCGTGCCCTTTCTTCCGGAGAAGCCGAAAGGAAAATCTTTAGCTCTGCTTCGGGCAAGACAACCGTCCCAATATCCCGCCCCTCGACGACCGCCCCGCCCAAGTTCTCCGCTGTGCGGGCTGCCATCCGCTGCCTTCCAGTTAAGATCTTCCTTAACCCCGCCTGAGCAGAGACTTTCGAGGCGGCAGCGGATACTTCAGGGGTACGCAAAGCATCTTCGGGGAGCAGTTCTCCGTCGTAGAACACACCGTTAGCCGTAAGCTCAACTCTACCACCAACCACGGCGAGCGTAGGTCCATCCTTAAGGTCCACGCCTTCCCGGAGGGCAACGAGAGCGACGGCCCGATAAGTGGCCCCCGTGTTTAAGTTGACCAGCCCCAAGCGTCTGGCAACAGCCCGGGCGACTGAGCTCTTGCCACTACCGGCGGGACCATCTATGGCTATTAGCACAATCCTACCGACGGTCCGATCGACCAGAAATTCGCTCTAAGTCCCACAAGAACCTGGGATAAGAGACCGCCGCCGCCTCGAGGTTTTCAACCTCGACTCCTCCTTCGGAAGCAAGGCCGGCAATCGCGAGCCCCATCCCAATGCGATGGTCACCCCTGCTGCTCGCCCGTCCGCCCCGGATCCCACCCTTGGGGTCCCCCAATACGGCGAAACCGTCGGGGCGTTCTTCGATGTCAACCCCAAGCTGGCGGAACTCCTCGCAGACGGATTTGATCCTGTCGGTCTCCTTTACACGGAGCTCCCTGGCCCCCCAAACTAAGGTCTCCCCCTCAGCAAAAGCCCCGAGCAAAGCCAAGAGCGGCAGCTCATCTACGGCGCTCGGTACGTCGTCCGGTCCTATCTCAGTAGCTCTGAGATGCGAGTGACGCACCACAAGCTCCCCGACCGGCTCGCCGATGACATCCTCGACCACGCTGCGCATCTCTACCTCGGCTCCCATCCTGCTCAGTATATCCAAGAACCGTGTTCGAGTGGGGTTGAGCCCCACTTTCCGGATTCTCACTTCGGATCCCGGTACGACCAGCGCCGCCGTAATCCAGAACGCGGCGGATGAAAAGTCGCCGGGAACTTCGATCTCACCCGGTATCTGCAACACGCCAGGAGGCTCAATCGTCACCAGCCGCGAGCTACTATATGCATCCTCGATAGTCACCTCAACCCCGCACGCTTTTAGTAACCGCTCAGTGTGGTCCCTGCTCCTTCCCGGTTCTGTTACCATCACCGGCCCATCGGCGAAAAGCCCGGCGAATAGGAGACAACTCTTCACCTGCGCGCTGGCGACCGGTAAGACGGTCTCGGAGCTCCTCAACCCACCGCCGTTACCCAATACCACCATCGGCAACCGTTCTCCCCCCGTCACGCCCCGGATCTCTGCCCCCATCCGCCTTAACGGCTCCACTACACGTCCCATCGGCCGCTCTCTTAGGCTGGCATCCCCCGTAAAGCACGAAAATCGCCCGAATCCAGCTGCTATTCCTAGTATTATGCGTGCAAGAGTGCCGGAGTTACGTGCGTCTATCACGTTTTTGGGCTCGGGAGCACAGTGCAAGCCCACGCCGGTTATGCGGACGCTATTTCTAGTTGGTGCCACGCGGGCGTCGAAGGCTTTTATGGCATCGAGGGTGGCTAGAGTATCTTCGGCGGTGAGGTAGTTGGTGACTGTGACAGGACTTTGGGAGAGGAGCGAAGCAAGTGCAACCCGATGAGAGATGGACTTATCGGCTGGGACGGAGAGTTCGGCCCGCAGTGGCTGGAAGGGCCCGATGAGGACCGGTTTATTCAAGGTTTAGCCGTCCGGCGTTCTTGAGGATTTTCAGCTCCTTTTTGGTAAGGGATCGGTAGCGTCCTTCGGCGAGCGCACCCAGCCACACGGGGCCAACGCGCACGCGCTTCAGGGAGATCAAACGCAGGCCCACTGCGGCGCAGGCACGCCGTATTATACGGTTGCGGCCCTCATGGATGGTGATGTTGAGCATGGTTCTCTCTCTGGTGTGGCGCAAGCGCGTGAGTTTCGGTGGGAGCATTTTGCCGTCTTCGAGCTCGGAGCCCGAGGCGAGGGCAGCGAGGCGACTCTCGAGGCCGTGTTCCGGAGTTACGAGGGTTAGCTCGTACTCCTTTTCGACCCCGTAGGAGGGGTGGGCAACGCGGTGGGCCAGCTTGCCATCGTTGGTGAGCAGTAGGAGGCCGGTAGTATCGGCGTCCAGACGGCCTACGGGAACGAGGCCAGGCACATCGGCAGGTATAAGCTCGGCAATCGCCGGACAGTTTCGCTCATCCTTGAGGGCCGTCACATAGCCAGCAGGCTTGTTAAAGACGAAATAGGCATACTTTGGAGGAAGCTCAACTGGTTTATCGTCGAGGAAGACACGGTCGTTAAATGATACGCTCTCCCCCAAACGAGCGGTCCGGCTATTCACCCTTACTTTTCCCAAGGAGATCAGAGCCTCAGCCTTACGGCGCGACGGAGCTGCTCCGCTCCGAGCAAGAAAGGCTTGGAGACGCACCCCTACCTGTCTCCACCGCTCCGATCCTCAACGGAGCGTTCGCCGGTTTGTCCGTGGACACGCTCGCGAAGGCGAGCAATCTCCTCGGGGCCAACCAGGGCCTCAAGGGTGGGAAAGTCGTCGCGATCGCGGGCACCGGCAGCAAGGATAAAGTCCTCGGTAATGTCTAAAAGGGCGGGCGTGCCCGCTCGCCCTTTGGCAAGACCTACCTCGGCGAGGAGATTGCGGTCGAGAAGGTTACGGACCACGGCGTCAGAGTTCACGCCGCGAGCGACGTTGATATCCGCGCGGGTAAGAGGTCCCAGATAGAGAATGCAGGCTAGAACCTCGTAGGCGGCACCCGAGAGCGGGCTCGGGCGATCTTCCTGGCGGAACCTCTCGAGGACATCGGCACAAAGAGGATTTGTAGCAAACTGGAAGCCCCCGGCGACCTCCCGGAGCACGATGCCCGAAGCCTCTAGAGAGTAGTTTTTCTTTAGTTTACTGATCGCCGCTCGTACCTTAGGCTCGGGGAGCTTCGTGACTGAGAGCAAGACAGACAGGGTTACGGGACGAGAGCTTACCAAGAGGATGGCTTCGATTACCGCGGTCGCGCTCAGAGCATCTCTTTCGTGGGCGCACTTGCGCACCGACGTATTCATTTGACGGGCTCGAGGGTCAAGGGACCAAAAGGCTCAGGCTGCGAGAGGATCAAGCGTCCTTCGGAAGCCAAAGAGAGGGTGGCGGCGAAAGCCACAGCCGAGCGGAGACGGTCCATATCGCAGATGAGATCCTCGAAAGAGAGAGGACCGCGGGTGAGGGAGGCTCGAATCAGGGTTACAAGCTCTCCTAGGGTGACGGTGATCGGACCCAAGTGCCTCACCTCAGGCTCGGTCATCCTAGACACGATCCGCCGCATCGCTACCGTGAGCCGGTTGGGAGGCACACGGAGGTTTCCCCTGCGCGGGCGAAGGTTATGGCTAGAAGGGTAGAATCCTGTATTCTTGGCGAACCTCTCTTCCAATGCTTCAGCGCCACGCCGTATTTTGAGATAGCTGAGGAGGCGTTCTTCGAGATTTTGCGGAGAGAAGAGACCCTCATCGGCTTCCTCCCCCCCGGTTTCGGGCGTCGGAGTCAGAGCGCGGCCTTTAAGGAGAAGAAGGGATGTGGCGGAGTCTACAAAGTTAGTATCGCGTTCGAGAGTACCGGGAATATTTGCGGACGCCTCCGGGACCTCATAGGCACTCTGGTACAGAGTTATGAGCTCACGCAAAGACACCTCGAAGATCTCGAGCTCGTCCTTCAGGATCAGGGCCAAAAGGCCTTGGTATGGTCCTGAATACACATCTAGCTCAATGGTGAAATCCTCGAGTGTGCCCAGGCTGCGATGCTCTGCGCTCACCGTCGGCCCCCCAGAGAGCGGTATGCCGGATCTCCTCTACAGCTGTGTCCCATGCAAAGTAGGTTACTCCGAAGCGCTGCCATGATCCAGCCGTACGCAAGGGTGTACTTGTGCGAGTGCCGCTCGGGAAGTGTCAGCGCCAAGGATGTTCGTCCCCTCACGATTCCTTCGCAGCGGATGTAGACGTTCGGTGCGTCAAAACACTGTGCACTCGGTTACCGAGGAGGAGACAGCTTCCAAGCAGGATGCATCCGGAAAAAAGCTTCGAAAGCCTCTTCTAGGCCCCAGGACCCTACCGATACGTCGGCGTCAGGTGCAGGCATCCACGAGGGACCGAAGCTTACAGGGAAGCCTGCGTCCCACAGCTGCCACGCCAGCGCCTCCACGATCTTGACTGCCGTCACTGTGGGGGCGGCCAGGCGGACAGTGCGAATCTCAAGCACGGCGTCGCTCAGGGCAGCGTGAGTGGTTACGTACCGTAAGAGGGCGTCTAAAGCACCGGTTAGCTGCTCGGTGTAGAACGCGCGTACTTCGCAAGAGATCCGGAGTTTAGCCGCGACGTCATCTTCGACCTGAGCGAGGAAATAAAATCTAGCGCCAGGAGCGGGTTCGTTAAGGACGAATCCGGCCGTTATCCCGTCGTGGGATCGCCAGTTAAAAGTGGCTTCAAACGAGATCGCCCCGGCGTTCCTGGTACAGATCCTGCCCGCACGCTCGTCGGACAGTAAACCGAGTACACCCCGGGATTCTTTCCAGTCGCCGCTTGAGGTTTTCCCCGAAGCCGCCAAGGGACCTACGCCCAAAGCCCTCAACGAGCGGCTTTCTCCTCAACCTGCTGTTCGGCACGCTCAACACCGTCGCGGAGAAGCCGATTATCGCGGCAGGCCTCCACGAAGCGCTTGAACAGAGGATGGGGTCTCAAGGGGCGACTCTTGAACTCAGGATGGAACTGGCTACCTATAAAGAACGGGTGACCCTTGACCTCGGCGATCTCGACGAGCCGGTCGTCAGGAGAGGTGCCGGAGAACACCATCCCGGCTTGTGTAAGGGCGTCACGGTAACCGTTGTTGACCTCGTAGCGGTGACGGTGACGCTCGTAGACAAGCTCCTCACCACCATAGGCCTCGGCCGCCAACGTGTTGGAGTCGATGTTGCACGGGTAGCGCCCGAGGCGCATC
>JAFAPF010000078.1 GCA_019247245.1 Rubrobacter sp.
TTACGGCTAGGACTACCAGGGTATCTAATCCTGTTCGCTCCCCTAGCTTTCGCGTCTCAGCGTCAGGAATGGCCCAGGGAGCCGCCTTCGCTACTGGTGTTCCTCCCGATATCTGCGCATTTCACCGCTACACCGGGAATTCCACTCCCCTCTACCATCCTCTAGCCCGACAGTATCCACCGCAAGCCCAGGGTTGAGCCCAGGGTTTTCACGGCGGACTTATCGGACCGCCTACACGCTCTTTACGCCCAATGATTCCGGACAACGCTCGCCCCCTACGTATTACCGCGGCTGCTGGCACGTAGTTAGCCGGGGCTTCCTCGGAGGGTACCGTCAGGCCTCAGGGCTATTAACCTCGAGACCCTTCGTCCCCAACAACAGGGCTTTACGACCCGAAGGCCTTCATCACCCACACGACGTTGCTGCGTCAGGCTTTCGCCCATTGCGCAAGATTCCCGACTGCTGCCTCCCGTAGGAGTCTGGGCCGTGTCTCAGTCCCAGTGTGGCTGATCATCCTCTCAGACCAGCTATACATCGTCGCCTTGGTGAGCCGTTACCCCACCAACTAGCTAATGTACCGCGGGCCCATCCCTCGCCGGATGGCCGAAGCTACCTTTCCTCGAAGGGCCAGGCGGCCCAACGAGCGTACGGGCTATTAGCCGGGGTTTCCCCCGGTTATCCCCCTGCGAGGGGTAGGTTACCCACGTGTTACTCACCCGTTCGCCACTCTACTCACCCCGAAGGGCTTTCGCGTTCGACTTGCATGTCTAAAGCACGCCGTCAGCGTTCGTCCTGAGCCAGGATCAAACTCTCCAAACTACTCATTAAAAATGAGAAGATCAGCGCGGGCGCTACCCGCGATGGCGATCCTAAAGTTTTTACTCCCGGATCGCTGAGAGTCGGTCCCAGCGTAATGACGGGTTTACCTACGTCACTACTTGGTCTTTCGCTACTATTCAGTTTTCAAGGCTTTACAAGCCCCTTGCCTCTCGGCGGAGCCAGACCGGTGATCGATCTCTTCGGGACACACAAAACCCACTCAGTGAGTGGGTCCAAGGACGTCTTCCACTGTGTCGGAAAGCTACCCTGGGCGTACCAACTCGGTTGTCAATTCGATACCGGTCATTAACGAAATGATTATATCACCCCGACCCAAAGGGTCAAGCTTAGAGCCGAAAATTTTTAACGCAGTACAGCTCTTTTCACCGACTTGAGGTGCCGGCCGCGAGGTATTCTAGCGCAAGTTCCGTGCACGTCAAGCGATAGGGAAGATCTGGGTGCTTCAATGCGGGGCGATGAACCGGATGTAACGACGCTTACCTACCTGGAGCACTTTGCCTGCTAGCTCGGCAGTGGGTAGAGACAACCTCTCGTTGGAGATGACTTTCCCGTCAAGACGTACAGCACCACCCCGTACGAAACGCCGCGCCTCTCCGTTGGTTTTGGCGAAACCAGCGAGTTTGATTAGATTTACTATCCAGATGGAATCCTTCGGCGGAAGCTGGAGCTCGGTCACATCTTCCGGGACGCCATGCCCGACCACAGTATTGAAATGTTTCTCGGCCGGCGCAACAGCTTTCTGGCCGTGGAAGCTTCGCACGAGGGAGCGTGCAAGCTTGCGCTTTTGTTCGACGGGTTCCACCTCGGACATCGGATGGTCGAGGAGAAGTGAGTAGTAGCTGGGCATAAGCTCGTCGGGGATGCTCATGGCCTTGCCGAACATATCGTTTGGCGGGTCGGTTACACCGATGTAGTTGCCCAAAGATTTGCTCATCTTCATCTTCCCATCGGTACCGACGAGGAGTGGTGTCGTGAGCACGCACTGCGGGCTCTTGCCATAGTACTCCATGATGTGGCGCCCCATGAGGAGATTGTAGAGCTGGTCGGTACCACCGAGCTCTACGTCAGCTTCCACCGACAGAGAGTCGTAGGCCTGCATGAGCGGGTAGAGGAGCTCGGTGAGGGTTATAGGTTCCCCGGCAGCGTACCGTTTGCTAAAGTCGTCGCGCTCTAAGATGCGGGCGACGGTGCTAGCCCTGGTGAGCTCGATTATGTCGGCAAAGGTGAGAGGTGCCAGCCACTCGGAGTTAAAACGTACTTCTGTACGGTTACGGTCGAGGACGAGGTAGGCTTGCTCGAGGTAGGTTCTGGTGTTCTCTTCTATCTGCTGCGGTGAGAGAACAGGACGGGTCTTAGAGCGTCCAGAGGGGTCGCCGACGCGGGCGGTGTAGTCCCCGATCACAAGCACAGCGGTATGCCCGAGCTCCTGGAACCCTCTAAGCTTTTTGAGCACTACGACGAAGCCCAAGTGGATGTCGGAGGCCGTCGGATCTATACCCAGCTTAACCCGTAGGCTGAGGCCACTCTTGAGGCGGTGTTCGAGCTCCTCACGAGGCACGACGTCGACAGCGTTTACATAGATCCGATCTATAGCCGAAACCATACCCATCACTTAATCAACCTTAACTGTCCTCCTGGTTCGTGTACTATATCGTATTGATGGCTCGCACCCACCCAAGAAGGCGCGGCAGGATCACTGCCGCCCCGATACGCAAAAAGGGTATGCCACCAGTGGCTTCCAAGAAACCAGGCTTCCGCGAGAAGGAGAGCCTCAAGGCGCGAATCTTACGTTGGGCGGTTCTCTCTTCTATATGCTGCGTTGTCGCGGTGCTAGCGTTCGCTGCCGGGGGGTATTTGGGGCTCGTCAAGGGGGTGGAAAACCTGACGGAGGAGACTTCAGCTACAGCCTCACGCCCGACGTACATATATTCAGCGCCGGTCGGGGAGACGTCGGGCTCGACGCGTGTGATAGGTACGATATTCGGGGGCGAAAACCGGCGCAAAGCCGAACTCGACAAGATGCCTTCGAGCCTTTTGGACGCCTTAGTAGCCAAGGAAGACGAGCGCTTCCGGGAACATGGAGGGGTGGATCTTTGGGGCATCATACGAGCCTTGTGGGTCGACATCCTGGTTTTGACAAACATCCGGGCGGACGAAACTGTCGAGGGAGCGAGCACGATTACCCAACAGTACGTGAAGAATGCGTACCTATCAGGAGATCCTACGCTATGGCGAAAACTTAAAGAAGCAGCCATATCCTTAGAGATCGAAAGCAAATACGAAAAAGACGAGATCCTAGGTATGTACCTGAACACCGTGTATTTCGGCAACAACGCCTACGGAGTCGAGGCTGCCGCTGAGACGTACTTTAACAAGTCATCCGAGGACCTCACCATAAGCGAGTCCGCCACCCTGATAGGGCTCCTCTGGTCCCCTTCGGCGCTCGGAACAAGCCGTGAAGAGGCGACGAACCAGCGCAACATAGTACTTTATAAAATGCGCGACGCCGGCTATATCACCCGCCAACAGCACATGGAGGCACTCGACGAGAAGCTCCCCAAGCCCTGGCCGAAGGCTCCCATGCTCGATACCGGTCTTACCGGACCCCAAGCTACTAGGAACTTCGCGGAGTTCGTGCGGGATGAGCTGGTGAGCAAGTACGGAGCGAACACGGTGCTGACAGGAGGGTTGAGCGTATACACGACCCTGGATCTCAAAGCCCAGGTAGAAGCCCAAAATACTCTATATGGGCCGGGCGGTTTTCTGAGCAGCCCGGATAACCCGGACGCAGCACTGGTATCGATCGAGCCGAACACCGGGCAAATAAAGGCAATGATGGGTAACCGAGATCAAACCCCCTTCAACCTGGTCACGCAGGCCCGCCGCCAAGCGGGCAGCTCCTTCAAGCCGTTCGCGCTCATCGCGGCGCTGGAACAGGGTATAGACCCCTTAACCCAGTTCGTTTCGGAACCGAAAGATTACGTGATAAAAGGCGAAGACGGCCAGACGGAAAATTGGCATGTCGAAAACTATGAGAACGAGGATCATGGCCCGATCAGCCTGGAGCAGGCGCTCTGGTTCTCGGACAACTCTGTCTTCACGGACCTAGTGACGAACGCGA
>JAFAPF010000079.1 GCA_019247245.1 Rubrobacter sp.
AATCTCTAAGCTATCTATATGGAGGTTCTCCACGACCGCCCGTGCGTCGGCATTGCTCTCCTCGGAGGTGTACCGGCTGGGCATAAGGACGCCGGTCACGTTCTCGGAGCCCAGAGCCCTGGCCGCGATGGCAGCACCGGTCGAGGAGTCTATACCGCCGGAGAGGCCTATTACAGCCCGCGAAAAGCTGTTCTTCCGGAAGTAGTCCCCCAAGCCGAGAACCAGGGCTTCGAGCACCTCGCCTTCCTCCGAGAGCGGGGGCTCTACCCGGTACTGGGTCTCGGGTACCTCAGCCAGCTCGATCGGGGTGCCGGGCTTGGAGGGCAGAACATCGACGGCCTCGGGGGCACGGGTAAGGCTCACTTTGCGAAGGAGGGGTTCCTGGAGGTGATGGATGAGGGATTCTTCGGGGTAGACATCCACGAAGAGGAGATCCTCCTCGAACTGCTTAGCGCGGGCGATGAGACGTCCCCCAGGGTCGAAGACGAGGGAGCGCCCGTCGAAGACGAGCTCATCCTGGCCGCCGACCAGGTTGCAGAAAACGACGTAGCAACCGTAATCGTCGGCCCGCACGCCGAGCATCTTTTCACGGGCGTCACCTTTAAGACGGTGATACGGGGAGGCGGAGATGTTTAGCAACACGCCAGCGCCACCTATAGCCTGCTCGTGAGGAGGACCCGCCGGGTACCAGATGTCCTCACAGATGCTCAAGCCCACGAGGTTGTGGCCCATACTGAGGATCGGAGGCGCGTCCTCGCCCCCGTGGAAGTAGCGGTTCTCGTCGAAGACGCTGTAGTTCGGTAGATACTGCTTGTAGTAGCGATACAGGATTCCACCGCCGGAGACGACTGCACAGGCGTTGTAGAGGTCTCCGTTGAGGTCGGCAAACCCGATGGCCGCCGCGACCCCCTCGGGTACCTTTTCGGCAAACTCCCCCAAGGCGTCGAGGTTGTCCCGAATGAAGCTCGGACGCAAGAGAAGGTCCTGAGGTGGGTAGCCAGTTATGGTCAGCTCCGGGAAGGCGACGAGCTCGGCGCCACCATCCACCGCCCGGTCCAGAGCGTCGGCAGCCCTCTCAGCGTTTCCCCATACATCACCTACCACGGTGTTGATCTGGGCCAGCACAATCTTCATCTTCTTATCTTTATCTCCTCTATAAGTAACTCCTGACTTTCTCAATAATAATAACCTCCGCTTTCACCTCATGCCCGACAGAATCTCAGGAAGGACGCGCAGCCTGCGCGGGCAGAATCCGCGGCATGACCGCCAGAGAAGATCAGCAGACCTACGCCGGAAGTGCGGGTCCTTCGCTGCCTCCCCTGTCCGGCGCGGTGCTAGCAGCTGGGGTGCTGGAGAACGCCTGCGCACCCGGGGCTCGGAGACACGTTGCCGCTCAAGATCGTACGGACGATAGCGCGGGACCTGAAGGAAGAGCTAGAAGCTCTAACCGCTTTGGCAGTGTGGAAACAGGCATGATACGCGTTGAAAAGGAAGAGACACCGCGAGCCGCAAGCGTGGCGAACCCCGCGGTCTATGCCATCCCAGAGCTCTCAAAGCCGCGTCCCGGAAGCGATCGGAGTCACGCACCTGGCCGCCGTGGCCAACGGAGCTTTAAGCATCTTCGTCGAACCAGAGTTAGAGGCACGCGGATACCACGCGCACGACGCTCTCAAAGACGTCTATGAAGCAAGGTAAAAGGCGCGAGGTTCGCCGTCCGTAAGTGGGCGAGTTTTGGGGCGTACACCTTTTTCATCGTGAAGAGTAGAGTATGCTGAGCGCCAGCATATAGCTAGTTCGAAGAGACGATTATCAATTTTCTGCCGGCTCCGGCCTCCTACGGTTGTACCGGCTCGCGGTCTTGGAGGCCGTAGAGCCGAGTGTAGAGGCCGCCTGCAGCGACGGCTCGTCGTGGGGCCTTCTTCTGCGATGCGGCCGTCTTCGATAACGAGGATCTTGTCCACATTCTTGACCAGACGCAGCTCGTGGGCGATGACGAAGGTAGTGCGGTCTCCAGTGAGTACGCGCCAGTTCTCCTGGATCGCCTCGGCTGCCCTGAGGCTCATCGAGTATCAAAGGGGTGTATATCCCGGAGCATCGTCCGGGCGATGGAGATGCGCTAGCGCTGCCCACCCGATAGGCTCTCACCGCGTTCGCTAAGGACGGTCACGTACCCTTCCGGCAGCTACTGGATGAAGCCGTCCGCCCCCGCGAGTTGGGCGGCTTCTTCGATCTCGATCATCGACGCTCCGGGCTTGCCGTACGGGATGTTCTCCGCCACGGTGGCCCGGAACAGCATCGGTTCTTACGGTACAAAGGTTGTGGAGTCGCGCAAAGACTTCAGGGTGAACTCCGTGATGTCCTCGCCGTCCACGAGGATACTGTCCCCTTGCGGATCGTAGAGGCGGGCGAAGAGATTGGTAACGGTGGTCTTACCCGCGCCGCTGACACCAACGAGAGCGATGGACGAACCGGGCTCTATGTCGAAGCTCATGCCACACAACACCTTCCCGGCCTCTGCCTCATACGCGAAGCCGACATCCTCGAACGTAACGCGGCCGCTCAGGGATGACACCGGGCGAACATCGGGGCTCTCTATGACGGTGGTGGGCTTGGCGTCGAGGAGCTCGATGATGCGTTAGCCAGAGACGAGGGACTTACCGATCTCGATCTAGTTAACCTGCCGATTCAAGGCTCATAAAGGGGAGAGGAAGAGCGCAAGGTAGGCGACAAAGACGGTGAGGTTGCCGATGGAAAGGCTTCCCGCGAGCACCTGCTGCGTCCCGAAGTACACGACGAGCGCGGTGCCGACACCACCAACCAAGCCGAGAAGGATGCTGAATTTGGCCTCGATAAGCGAGGAGTCTACGCTGGCGGTTAAAGAATCGTGATTCTCTTCGTCATCCCGGGCGAAGATCTTGACCGCCTGGATACCGGTTACGGCTTCCTGGATCACGGAGGCGATTATTCCCTCTTTGGTGCGGACGACACGCATCCTTTCGATGAGGGCCTGACGGTAGAGCCGGACGGCGAGGAAAAGAAACGGCACGGTGACGAGCGCGAGCGCGGTCAGAGACGGACTCATCATGAGCATTACGACGAGCATCCCGACCAGGATGAGGAAGCTCGACCCAACCTCGACGACGGAATCGACCAGCAGGCTGCGAACCTCCTTAACATCGCTGGTGACGCGAGTAATCGTATCGCCGGTCCGTTTGTTGCCGTGGTAGTCGAGCCCGAGCGCATGCACCTTGCGGTATAGGGCGTCCCGCATGTCGAAGACGGTCTCCTGGCCGAGCTTGCTTAACAGGTAACGCCGGAAGGCCATCGATGATTCTCAAAAACCTTTTCTTGAACATGGAGTTAGGATACCGCACGCAGAGGAGATAAAATGTGTGAGCAATACCTCGTGAGTTGTACCTAGAAAAGTTGGAGAGTGGTACACCCGTGACACGGAGAGTTCTGGGGGCAATGGAAGATTTGCTTTTCAAGAGCAAGATCCTGGAGACTGCCGAGGCGCTCGACGTGGAGGCCGCCTTCCCGCGCAGCCCGAAGAAGTTCGTGGACGCAGCGCGGGGGTCTTCCCCAGACCTCCTCGTTCTCGACCTCAACTCGAGCCGCTTCGAACCTCTCATGCTTCTCAGGAAGCTCAAGTCTGATGAGGCTACGAAGAATGTCCCCGTCGTGGGCTTCCTCTCCCACGTCCAGAAGGACCTAGCGATAGCCTCCCGCAAGTCTGGCTGCGACCGCGTGATGGCCCGAAGCACCTTTACCAGAGAGCTACCAAAGATACTAGCTGGCGTTAGTAGCAGGGGTCTGGATGCCTAAGGTCGAAAGCTGGGAGCACCTATCTTCGGAGAGGCTTATGGAGACCCCGTACTTCACTGTACGCTCGGACAAGCTCCGCCTGCCCGACGGGACCGTGAAGGACCCGTACTACGTCCTCGAACGTCCAGACGCCGCCATAGTCTTCCCACTGACCGGAGGGGACGAAGTGGTGCTTGTGCGCCAGTACAGACCCGCGATAGGCAGGATAGAGCTCGGGCTGCCCGCAGGGCTGGTTGAGGAGAACGAGGATCCGGAGAAGGCAGCCCGCCGGGAGCTTCTGGAGGAGACCGGTTATGTGGGGGACGAGTGGGAGCTTCTGAGTGTTGTAGCCTCTTCGCCGAGCCTCAAGGACAACTGGGCACACCTTTACCTCGCCCGAGGCGTCTCGCGCGATGCACCCCCGCAACCCGATGAGTACGAGCGGGTCGAGGTCGTGCTTGCACCGGTCGAGGAGCTTTTGCCGAAGATCGCCGCTGGCGAGATCGTCAGCTCCAGCGGCGTCGCCGCGATACTCTTCGCTCTACATAAGCTAGTATAGACCCGGATTCTCCGGTTGCTCATTGATAGAGTATATTTCGATTTTGCATCGCCAGGGCTTTACGGTACCCGGCAGAGCGGTTTCGAGGCGCGGTGACACGCCCGTTATGAGAACGGAAGACGGCTTGCATGACGCGTAAAAGAGTAACGGTGGCGTTTCTCAGAGAGAAGGAAGAGCTCGCTCAGATGACTGAGGACGTGCGGGCGGGGTTACTAGGCAAGCCTAAGGACCTCTCGCCCTGGCCCAAGTACCTCTACGATGAGAAGGGTTCGGAGCTCTTCGAGGAGATAACGGCCCTCCCCGAGTACTATCAGACCCGCACGGAACTCTTGATCCTCGAAGAGAAAGCCCCGGAGATCGTTGCACGTACTCATTGCCGGGAGCTGGTCGAGCTCGGGAGCGGCTCGGCGAGCAAGACGCGTACCTTGCTCGACGCGATGATTGCCAACCGAGAAAGCTCGGTACCAGGAGACGGGCAGGTCCGCTACGTACCACTCGACGTCAGCGAGAGCGCGCTCAGGAGCAGCGCCAGAAGGCTCCTCGAAGAGTACTCCTCTTCTTTGGAGATCTCCGGCTTCGTCGGGGATTTCGATCTGTCTCTGGAGAGCCTGCTAGCCCGTTCCCGAGGAGCAGAGAAGCCCGGGCGGCTCATCATCTTTCTTGGGGGGACCATAGGCAACTTCAAGCCGGAGCGCCGGCAGAAGTTCCTTCAGAGGCTGAGAGGCGGGCTTGGGGAACGTGATTACCTCCTGATTGGGGTGGACCTCGTCAAGGACGCGCGGATTTTGGAGGCGGCGTACGACGACAAGACGGGCATCACAGCCAGGTTCAACAAGAACCTTTTGAACGTGCTGAACCGCGAGCTCGGCGGGGAATTCGACCCGGACCTGTTCGCCCACCAGGCGCACTACGACGCTGGGGCGGCGCGCATAGAGATGTGGCTGGACTCGAAGGTGAGGCAAAAGGTGGCGGTAGCGGCTCTAGGTTTGGAGGTCTCCTTCGAGGCAGGGGAAGGGATGCGTACCGAGATTAGCTACAAATTCACGCTCGAGTCCGTTGCCGATGCGTTTGAGAAGGCCGGTCTCCGGCTGCTCGAACTCTACACGGACGAAGAGAACCTCTTCGGGCTCGCCCTCGGCACCACCCGTTAGCAGAGTAGTGTAAAAACTAGCGCAGCACACCGGCTCGTGTTACTCTTCTCGGGCGAAGCACCACCAAAGCTTGCGGCTGGGGTGTGCTGATACACAAGAGACGGGGGCTCTTTTCAGAAACTGGTTGGCAGGCAGACCCGACAGGGTCATGGGTAGAGGACGGGCTGTTGAGCCTTAAAAATCCCAAAGACAGAGTTGTTGGTTCCAGAGGTAGCCTCGAAGTTAGGGAGGTCCTCGATAGCCTTTCGGACCGCAGACCGAGGGGCGGCCGACGGCGGCCAAGGATCATCGTTCCCGTGCTACTCATCTGTGCCCTCGTAGCCACGCTAGTGGCTACGAACTACCTGGGCAACTCCGGCAAGATCTACCCGGGTGTCATGGTCGGGAGCGTGGATATCGGTGGTAAGACACCCGAGGAAGCCCGGAAGATACTTCAAGAGCGCACGGGTGAACTTAAGGAGGTGAAGCTTACCGGGCCGGAGGAGCTAACCTTTAGCACCGACAGGATGGCCGTGAACTTCGACGTCCAGACCACCGTAGACCAGGCTTACGCTGTCGGGCGCCAGGGAGGCATCTTCAAGCGCCTCAGCGACAGGATAGCAGCGAGCTGGGGCACGGTATACGTCGCGCCGGTGGTGGATTACAACCAGAGTGCTATCCAGACCGAAGTCGAGAAGCTGGCCGCGCAGTTGAGCAAGAAACCCGAGGACGCCTACGTAAGCGTCAAGGGCTCTGAGGTGCAGCCGGTCGAGTCCCGCGAGGGGTACGCAGTAGACGTGGCGGCAACGGTGGCGAACGTGGAGCAGGCCATAAACGACCTGACCGGCGAGGCCGAGATCTCCGGAGGGGCACTTGAGCCCGAGGTTCTAACCCCTGCAGCCGATACGGCCGCAGAAAAGACCAAGGAGGTGGTGTCCGACGAGCCCGTGGTCTTTACCGCCGAGGATAAGCAGTGGAAGCTCTCACCCAAGCAGATCGGGCAGGCTTTGAGCTTCGACCCGGAGGGCGGTGAGATACAGGTTAGCCTCGACCGGGACCGACTGCGGGAAGCTCTGTCGAGCGTAATAGAGGACCTGACGGTCAAACCGACCGAGGCCGGATATAAGCTTCAAGGCGGCGGCATCTCCGTTACGGAGAGCAAGACGGGCAAGAAGGTGGAAGAGGAGAAGCTGCTCGATGACATCGAGTCCGGGCTCTTCAGTGGGAAGCGTGAGTATGAGGTTCCGGTGGTCACCGACGAGCCAACGCTTACCACGGAGGAAGCCGAGAGGCTCAAGCCCACGGCCCTACTAGGTAGTTACCGGACTAACTACACCCTGAGCACCGATACAAGCCCCGAGCGGGTGGAGAACCTGCAGACCGCCTCGAACGCTATAAGCGCGAAGGTTGTGGCCCCGGGCGAGGTCTTCTCGATGAACGACGTCGTCTCACCGCTGAAATACAACAAGACTAGCGTCATCATCAACGGCGTAGAGGACAAAGCCGACGGCGGGGGCTTGTGCCAGGTCACTTCGACGCTGTACATGGCCGCCAACTACGCGGGGCTCGAGATCGTGGAACGCCACCCGCACTACTCGCAGCTTCCGTACATACGACCCGGTCTGGACGCGACGGTGTGGTTCGGGTCGCTAGACATGAAGTTCAAGAACACAACGGATGGCTATCTTCTTCTCCAGGAATCGGTCGGCGGCGACGGATACATCTACGCGGGCATCTATGGCCGGCCCACGGGCAAGGAGGTCGAGATGGACTCCGAGCCTGAATACGTGGGGGCCGATTCATCCAAGTGGATCACCTACCAGACAGTGAAGGAGAACGGGAAGGTCACCTTCGACGATGTCGTCCACACCGATACCTACATGCCCCTGGTGGACGAGCATGGAAAGATCATCCCGCCTAACTCCGAAGAGCTCAACGTAGCACCGGTCAATCCCTAGGCTGTCAGAGGAAGAGAGGTTGGTTAGAGCAGTAGTGCGTCCTGGCCCTCAAGCACGTCCTCGGGCTTGCCCAAAGGCCGTAAGAGGTGTACCTCATCCTGCCAGAGCAGCGCCTCAGCCGGCGTGGGGTGGCTGAGGAAGCCCAGGTTACTGGCGCTGTAGCCGTACGCACCGCTGTAGAACACACCTAGGAGGTCCCCGACCTTGGGCTCCGACAGGGAGATGTTGGTGCCGAACATATCGAGCGGCGTGCAACAAGGACCAGCCACGGCCACGCTTTCCTCCGGCTCTCTTAGCGCGCTGCTCAGGTTCAAAAGCGGGTAGGACTTACGGAACACCTGCCCCATGTTGCCGGTAGCGGTGAGGTGGTGGTTCATACCGCCGTCGGTGACGACAAAGGTTTTGCCCCTCATTTGCTTCACCTCTACCACCCGCGTGACGTAGATGCCCGCGTCAGCCATCAGGTAGCGTCCCAACTCAAAGAGGAACCTGCAATCATCAAGATGCGGGTCGGAGCGGTAGGACTCCAGCAACCTTTGGAAACCCTCTCCGAACCGTTCCAGGTTGAACTCTGCCATCTTCTCGAAGTACGGTACCCCGAAGCCGCCCCCGAAGTCGATCATCTGTAGCGGTTGCCCGGCCTCGTCGGCGGCCTCGAGGCCAATCTCAAGGATGTTGCGGCAGTGCTCGAGGAGCGGTTCGACCTCGAACACTTGGGTGGCGGTATACACATGGATGCCGCGCAGGACGAGCTGCGGGTAGGAAAGCGTCCTGCGTACGGCGTCGGCCAGGTCTGACTGGTCGATACCGAACTGGCCCACCGTACCACCCATGCGCATCTGCGAGCCCATAAGCTGTGCGGCGGGGTTGATCCTGAGCCCTACACCAGTTCTTCGGTCCTTCCGCTTCGCGATGGAGGCGAGGCGGTCGATCTCGTTCAAAGACTCCACGTTGACCGCGAAGATCCCCTCCTGAACGGCCCGCCCGAGCTCGTCGTCGGTCTTGCCGGGCCCGGCGAACACGATATCCTCCGGGGTGAAGCCTGCGGTCCGCGCCACCACCAACTCGCCGGAGGAGGCGACCTCAGCACCAGCCTGCCGCTCCCTGGCTATGAGCTGGCACACGGCGAGGTTGGGGTTGGCCTTGACGGAGTAAGAAACCTCTACCCCCAGAGCATCCCGGACACGGCGAACCCGGTCGACAATCATCCCCCCGTGATAAAGGTAGAAGGGCGTACCGCACTTTTCGGCTATACGGGAGATGTGCATTCCGGCGGGGCAAAACTCCCCGTCACGCCAACCGCCGAAGCGCTCCGCCAAAGAGCGGGCCTTATCTATCTGCGTAAGCATTCCTCACCGCCTGCCGGTCGATCTTGCCTGAGGGGGTTTTCGGCATCTCGTCTTCGACGAATATCTCCTTCGGGACCATATACGGCGGCCCGTTCTTTATGCAATATTCCCGTATTGTGTCCAAGGTACCTTCGTCGCCTCTGTCCCGCAACGACACTACCGCGAAGACCTGCTGCCCGAGTTCGGGATCGGGCACCCCGAAGGCGCAGGCTTCCCGTACTATGCCCGTACCCACCAGGAGGCCTTCTACCTCCTCGGGGCTTAGGCGGTAGCCCTGGGTTTTGATCATGTTGTCCTCGCGGCCGACGAAGTAGAGGTAACCTTTCTCGTCCCGCCGGACCATATCACCGGAGTAGACCACCTTCTCCTCGATGATGAGTTCCGGAGGAGCGAAGGGGTGCGGGCGGTACGCCTTGCGCGTAGCTTTCTCCTTACCCCAGTAACCTAGAGCGACGGTGGGGCCGCGGTGGACCAGCTCGCCCGGCTCACCGGAGGCGCACTCGCGCCCTTCTCTATCTACTACGTAGATCTCGGTGTTGGGTATGGGCTTACCAATGCACTCGGTTCCGCGATCCAGCTCTTCCGGAGGCAGATAGGTAGAACGGAACGCCTCCGTCAGCCCGTACATCAGGTATATCTTGGTGCCAGGCAAGAGTCGACGAAGCTCCTCCAAGTTCGCCTGGGGTATCCGGCCGCCGGAGTTGGTGATGTAGCGCAGGCGCTCGAGCGGCTGCCCTTCAATAGCCTTCGCACCACGGAGCAACAACGCCCACAGTGGCGGCACGCCGGCCAGCCCGGTGATCTCGTACCTGCGCAGGGCACGCAAGAGATCACCTGGCAGCCTGGAGTGCTGAAGGACCAGGGTGGCTCCCACCCGCAAGGAGGTCGTCAGCTGGTTGAGCCCGTAGTCAAAGCTGAAGGGGAGCGCCGAAAGTATGCGATCCTCTACAGTGTTCTCGAGGTAAGTTGAGACGATCTGGGCGCCCACCACGAGGTTGCGCTGGCTGGTAGCCACCCCTTTCGGGAGACCGGTCGAGCCGGACGTGTAC
>JAFAPF010000089.1 GCA_019247245.1 Rubrobacter sp.
AAGCAAGAAACCATAGAGCAGACCACCATGGCACCGCTGCCCAAGAGCGGTGGTGGAGCGGTTGGTGGTCCTGCAGTGGTTTTGCCTGCTGCTGCTGGGCTGCTGCTGGGCTCTGGAGTTCTGGCATATGCTGCCCTGAGGCGCCGCAGGTAGCTAAAGACGGCCGGGGCGACCTATGACGGCCTGCACACCCAGTACTCGTCCCGGCCACATACCAAAACCCGGCGAGACAACTTATAGCCTTTTGTCCGTCTCACTGGGTTTTCCAATTCCGGCGTAAACCCGTACCCTTGTCTATTACCTCGTCAGCGGTTCATCGTCGTCTTGTGGCCTCTCGGTGTTTTTCCCGTCCTCGGCTGGTACTCTCCTTCTCTGCTGTAAAACCTCGCCCCTCACGGTGAGGGCTGCTCTCTGCGCCTCGTCTGTGCACCACGGTTATAGGCCTTCTCGACCATGTCGCGGGCTACCTCCCTTCCTCCTATACCAAACGCTATTGCCAAAGCCAGAGCTATAGCTCCCAACAAAATCAAAAACGTCGGTGCCGTAAGCTCTATCGCTATACTTAGCTGCGTTATAGCTGCAAATACCGCATACACTAATATAAGCGAGGCCAAGGCGTCGCTCAGGGATGCGTAAGGCAGCCTCGTCGGGACCGCAAAGTTCATATAAACCCAGCTCGGGTTATTCACATAGCCAACGTGGCCCACGGGCTCGAGCCTGAAGACCACGGCATCCACATCCGCGAGGTGAGTGAGCGCAGCCCTTCGGACCCCATGCCGGCGTGCGCTACTTCAGTCCGACACGCAAGAGTCACGGGTTAGAGAACCTACATTTGCCCCTGCGGGTTCTCTGCCCGGACCTTGCCGTATTTGATAGCGGGAACAGCGCACATACCAGGCTACAGCCAAGGGGGTGAGTCTCTCGGGGGAGAGGCGTCCTTGCTCGACTCCGACGGTAGCGCGCTCGTCATCCACGCCGGTGATGAGGCTCAGATAACCGACCCAGCTGGCGGTAGCGGAAGCCGAATCGTCTGTGAGGTCCTCCAAGGCTAGCTACTCAGCTACTATATCCGTCTCTACCCAAAGCATGTAACCCAGCCAGGCTATAGACCCATAGAACACGATGCTAGCGACCGTGTCAGCGTACAGCAGGATGCCGCTCGGTACGCCTATAGTGAGACCATTGGTCACCCCGCTGATAATCGCGCCGATGATGAGAAGTACGGTGATCGTGCGCGGGTAAAGCCCGGCTCGCAGGCTGGCCACCCCGAGCAAGGCCCAGCCCACGTCAGCAAATAAAGCGGCGCCGGCGCCGCCCGGGCCCGCTACGAGGCCAAGAAAAGCTATCAGAAAGCCGATCAGCCCAAGAATACCCGTATCCTCGGACTGCCTCACGTACAGCCCAATCAAACCCAACACCAACAGCGTTCTACCAAGAAACGCTAGAAAGGACCGGGCCTGCGAGACAAGAATGTCGGCTTCGCTCACCGCGCTGGGAGAGAAGAAGAAGGACAGGTACACAACGCTTATAAGGCCAACGATTATAAGCAGCGCACTTCCCAGCACCGCTGCCATTCCCCCTGCCTTCAGAAGTTGCGGAGGCGACATGCTTTCTCCTGCTTAAGCTCGATAAAGTTACCCAAGTAGGCAAATCATGCCATCTGCTGAAACCCGGCGCACTTCTATGTTGGCTCACCAGCTAGGTTCGCCGGCTGCTTCCTCCCTTCTCAGGAAAAGGCTGAAGCCCAGCCAGGCTATAGCCACGTTAAGGACGACGTCGGCCCCTATGTATGTCAGGATGCTACCAGCTTCCCCATTTACAAGGGTGCCGACCAACCCGGTGACCAGGGCTCCGACCATGAGAAGCCCGGCGGCGACGCGCGGGTAGAGCCCGCTTCGCAAACAAGATACCCCGAACAAGGCCCAGCCCAGCCCGAGTAGCAAGTTAGCCCACACAAAGTCCTGCGATAGTACCGTACCCAGGAAGGCCACTACAAAGCTGATCAAACCAGGTACCCCCACAGCCTCCGACTGGCGGGTATACAGCGCGACCAACCCCAGCAACAGCAGCGCCTCGGCCACCGGAGCCATCGCGGATTGGAAGATCAACCCGATCGAGACGATGTCTTGGCTGAAGTCTTGATCAAAGAAAATCAACGCGGCGATGAGGTCGACGATTATGAACATCAAGCCGGCCACTACCGCCGCAAGCCCGCCCCATCGCATGAGGTTCGAAGCCGACACTTATAGACCCTTCTTAGCTCGGTGCTGGATTAGCGCTTACTCCCCCTTATACTGCTTTGGAGACAATATATACCAAAGCCTATCTGTACTACGCCTATCAGGCGTGCGTAGCGGGGGTTCTCGGCAAACCGTAGGAGAGCCTTACGCAAACCCTCGGGTCCGACAAGCCGCAGCAAGGCATGGTTCCGGGGGGCGATGAAATTCTGCACTCCGTCCCCGATCATCCCCGTCGCGATGAGCTCTTTGATCCTCTTCTCCCACACGATATGCTTCTCCTTGTTGCACGGCTTAACCCGGTCTCCGCGTTCTCTCGGCAGGGTACTTACCCCTAATCACACACACCAAAAAGATAAGAGGCCGGGTCGCAAAAGACCCGGCCTCTTATCTTGCCTACCGGCCCTACTTGAAGGCCGTCAGCCTTTTAAAGCTTTTCTCTTACTACCAACTCCATCCATCAGTTGCAGACTGATCGATGCTCTGGGTGCAGGAACTGTCAGTCGTGGGCGCTATGTTGATCGAGCTTCCCCCGAAGTCTATGTCACCAGTGTCAGTGTTGTACTGGGTAACACCCTGCTCGTTAGCAACGTTGCCGGTGTTGGCGACCTGCGAAACCGTCGGACAGGCGTTGACGTTGTTGCCGCTGTTGTCGAAAGTGAACGTCGGGTTAGCGGAGCCGCTCCGTATGTTACTTTCTCTGAACCCCTGGCTGACACCGGACTGCCCATTGTTGAAAGGCTGGGGCTGGTTGAAGAAGAAACCATTGTTGGGAACACCGTTATTAAAGAAAAACGGCTGTGCCAGGGCGGGGACAGCGGCGATCGCCATCAACCCCACCAACGAGAGAACCAACATTATGCGCTTTGACAAACTTATGCGCTTAAACACGCTACCTCCTTTACTCATAGATCGCGACGGATTTTTACTCTGTTTACTCTGTCATGATACGTATACGCACCAGCAACCTCAAACGGATTACGCACACACGATTAAAAGCGAAAAAATTAGAAATTCTGTTGCTCGAAGCGCTCTTTTAACTGACCTCGTCTGGTGGCAGCACCAGGAAGCGACCCTCGCGCGGGAAGCGCTCGGCCAGCGACCTAGGGATCCCGAAGTTGGTCGCTACCAGTCGGCTAGAGTTAGATGCCAGCCATTCGGTTAATCCGATCTCCTGGTAGTGGCCGCTGTTGAAGGTGATCAATACGCGATAGACATCATCCTCCGTGTTCTCGATGTAGTGCCCGCTCCCTTGGGGCACGTAGCCGACGTCGCCTGCCTCAAACACTACCGTCTCGGCGTTGCCTTGGGCCGTGAAGACGGTCATGCGGGCGCTCCCAGAGATGCAGTACTGCTACTCGTCAGCGTTGGGATGCCAGTGCATCTCGCGCATCCCACCTGGCGACAGCTCGAAGATAGCACCCGACATGGTCGTCGAAATAGGGAACTCCTTGACCGTCACCACCCGATGTGTCACTCTGGCGAACCTGCGTGGCGCCTGGGCTAGGAGCGGGTACCGGTGAGCCGAGGTCAACGAACGCCGCGATGGGAAGCTTGAACCTGCCGCCTAGTCCCCCTCCTCAAGCCCCGGCGCCGGTCCTTGAGCAAAGTACACCTCGCCCTCCGGCAAGACGTGCGATGTCTTCCTCGGTGAGCCCCAGGGTCCGGGCGACGACCGCACCCGGGGCATGTGTCACCCAGTCGCTAACGCTGAAGGTGTGGTCCTCCGAGAAGTACCCGTTGTCGAAGGAGAGTATGACGTGGCATTTCTCAGAGCCGAGCCCCTGTATCGAGTAACCGTACCCGCGTGGGAAGTACCATACGTCTCCCGGCCCGAAATCGTCGGTCGCTGAATCTCCACCCGGATGCACAACCGTCGTGCGGCAGTAGCCGGAGACCCACGTAAGCCCGCTCCGCTGCGTTGGCGTGCCAGTGTAGCTCCCGCAAACCATCCGGCTTGAGACGCATCGATACCCCAGCAATACCCGTCGAGACGGGAAACTCCACCGCGGATGCCCCCCGTGTCGCGCCTCCGGAACCTAGCCTCGGTTCTTCTTCTCCAAAGCATAGCGAAATGCTGGCAGGCTTCGTCCATTCTCTCTCGGCACCTGCGCTAGCCTCCTTTCATCCACGCGACGTCCTGCTTCCCAGAGACACCAAAACAACGCTGCTACGTCGCCGCGCCGGGGGCAAACGAAACACGTAATGTAAGCCCGGCGCCCATAATGGGGAAAGGGAAAGGAGTACAGACGCCGGGAGGTCTATATTCTAATCACACATATCTGCGAGATGCAAGCTCCGGAAAGGAAGCGCCTTGGATCTCTGCGCGCTATCCGCCGATACTAAGAGGGCACTAGAAAAATGTTCAGGGCGCATAGGAGATAGCAGAAGGCCATTAGCTGACCATAAAACCTAGTCTTCTTATCCTCTTCATGCTCTAGCGAAGACGTCCAGAGAACCCCCGAAAGAAAGCCTCCGAACCACGTAATGGCGACAAGCATGTCGTGTATCAGGAGTATCTCCTTAACCCATTATATAACTATGCAATTATAATACATATGCCCATATGCCATTCTAAGAAGACGTTAAGAGGCAGGACCTGCAGCCCGGCTCGGAGTAGAATCACCAACCGTATGGAAGTATGTAACAGAGAAGCTAAATCGGCGCCACGCGCTGGTGCGAAGTGTGGTCTTCCTTCTAGTGGCGCTCGCGCTCGTCCTTGAGGCTTACCTGTTCGAACGCTACTAAGCCCTCTCCGTCGAGGACAGGCAGGGCATGGCCTCTACGCTGAGGCCCTCAAGGTAGCCAAGGAGGAGTATATAGACCAAAAGACCATCGACCCCGAAAAGCAGACCTACGGTGCCATAAAAGGTATGCTTGGCTCTCTGGACGATAGGTGGCACACCGGTTTTCTGACGCCTGAGGAGGCCGAAGAACCGCGAGAGGTACTCTAGCAAGCAGGTCGGCATAGGGGTGAGGGTCGAGAACGATAACGATCGGGTAGTGGTCTTGGACGCTGCTGACTACTCCGCCGCGCAGGAAGCGGGGATAATATCCGGAGACGTTCTCGCTGCCATAAGCGGTGAGAGCGTGAGGGGGAAGAACATCGTAGAGGTCGCCGACAAGCTCCAAGGGCCAGAGGGGGGTCCGACAAAGCTGGCTGTGCTGCGCGATGGAGAAGAGGATGAGTTCTCCCTTGAGCGCGTAAAGCTCACGGTACCGTCCGTCTCCTGGAACCTCGTCTCTGGCACGGATGTGCCCCACCTGCGGCTAGCCTCGTTTTCGGAGGACAGCTCCGCGGAGTTCGAAAACGAGGCTAGCCGCAGCCCGCAACAACGGGGCGGAGCGTTTCGTGCTGGATCTCCGGGATAACTCCGGAGAATGGGTAGAGCAAGCCGAAAAGATAGCCGCATGCTTCCTCCCTGCTGACAGTGTGATCTACATCCAAAAAGATGCTAGCGGAAGGGAAGAGGAGGTCATCGTCCCTGACGACAACCGGCCCTTATGCCCCCTGGTGGTCTTGGTAAATGTTGGATCTGCATCGAGCGCCGAAATCTTGACCGGCGCGCTCAAAGATAACGGGCGTGCACGCGCCGTCGGCGGAAGACCTTCAGGGCCGGTACCGTACTCGAAGAGCGCCCCTTGAGCGACGGCTTGGCCATCATGCTCGCCACCACCCAGTGGCTGGCACCGAACCGAGATCCCATCCAGGGCTTTGGCATCGAGCCCGACATCAAAGGCAGCTTGGAAGAAGGTCAGAAGCCGCGTCCTCCGGACCAGCTAAGGAGCCTCTACCGTAAGGAGACCTTCGCACACGATGCTCAGCTTCAGCGCGCCTTCGAGGTCCTCCCAAAGGGTAACGCGCGGCAACCCCGGGGATAAGGAAAGGGCCGGGAACCTGGCGGCCCCGACCCTTTCCTTTTTTGAGTTATTCCTGCTCTGTTCTACTTGGCAGCCGCTGCCTGGGAGGTGGTCTGCGTGCAGTCAGAGGTCTCCGCAGGAGTTATCGTGATCGAGCTGCCAGCGAAGCCTACGTCGCCCTGCGTGAGGTCGTACTGAGAGGCACCCTGCTCGTTTAAGACGTTGCCGGTGT
>JAFAPF010000279.1 GCA_019247245.1 Rubrobacter sp.
TCGCGACGACGAATACATGCGGGAAATTTGCGTCGCGCAAGGCTTGAAGCGTTGTGCAGTGAAGTTGAGCTATGAGTAGTCTTCTGGCTCGTATGGCTGCTTGAATATAGTGTCGCTACGGGGCAAGAAGATTCTCTTGTAGATTGCCAGAGCGTAGCGATCGGTCATCCCGGCCACGAAGTCTATAGTTTCGACCACGGGGTCTGGGTCGCTGTTTGTCCGCTCCTCTGGCCTCTGAAGATAATAGTTGAAGAGCGCCGATACCACGTCCCCGGCCTTACTGTTTTCCCGAGAGCGAGGGTTGTTGTAGACGTTCTTGAAAAGCCAAGCCCGAAGCTCCATCAACGCTTCGCAAACCTTTTCGGAGAGGGAGATCTCGCCCTTCTCTCTCGAAGAGAGGATCATATCTCGCACCATAGTGTCTATCCGTACGCTCATCCGGTCGCCAAGTACTCTTAGAGGTTGCTTGGGCAGCTCGTCCCAGGAGATCACACCTGCCCGTAAGGCATCGTCCACATCGTGATTTACGTAGGCTATCCGGTCAGCGATGCGCACGATTTCCCCCTCTCTCGTACCTGGATGATTTCTACCAGTATGGTTGAGGATGCCGTCCTTAACCTCGTGGGTAAGGTTTAGACCTTTACCGTCCTTCTCCAAAACGTCCACGACACGTAAGGAGTGCTCGTTGTGTCGGAAGCTACGGCCGTGGGAAACGAGAACGCGGGCCAAGGCTTCCTCACCGGTGTGCCCAAACGGGGTATGTCCGAGGTCGTGGCCGAGGGAGATTGCCTCGGTAAGGTCTTCGTTGAGTCCTAAAGACCGGGCGATGGTGCGTGAAACCTGCATCATCTCCAGCGTATGCGTAAGCCGGGTGCGAAAGTGGTCGCCATCAGGGGAGATGAAGACCTGCGTCTTGTGCATAAGGCGACGGAAGGCCTTAGCATGGATAATCCGATCCCGATCTCGCTGGAATTCGTTGCGTATCCCATCCGGAGGCTCTGCCCGTGATCGCCCGATGCTCGCTTCGCAGGCCCACGCTTTCGCAGAGAGGCGTGTCTTGGTGCTCTCCTGTTCACTCACGCCAGGTGGTGGAGCGTACGCCGGGCAGGGCTAGCCAGACCGGTGTCCCCGGGGGCGTGAGCGATGGCATGAGAGTAGGCGAGCCGGCGAACGCTCTCTTCAAGCTTCCCTGCTACAGCAGCCTCTTTTATCGGTCGCGCAATCAAACTCTGTAATGCAGCGAGGGTGTTGGGTAGCAGGGGAAAGGCGCCTTCCGTCACTGTGCTGCAGTCATCGCAGAGCACACCGCCCAGAGGTGGGGCGAAGTAGAGCTCACCCTCGGTGGGGTCTCTTTCGCAGCTCACGCAGAAATCAAGCCGAGGAGTGTAGCCGGCAAGGCTCGAGAGCTTCAAAGAAAAGGCCGCCTCGATGCTCTTCACATTCTCCCCGTGAGCTTCAAGGGCATCGAGAGCGTGGTATAGGAGGTTGAAAACTCTGCGGTCGGCCTCGTCGCCCCCCGATAGTACCCGGACCATGGCGACCATGGCTCCCACGGCCTGCAGACGGGTGAGGCTCTCGCGGACTCTGTGAAAGCTGCGCAGGACCTCAACCTGGGTTATGGTGTCGAGGGTGCGGCCCTCGTAAGCTAGAAAGTCTACACACGAGAGTGGCTCGAGTCGGCCGCCGAAGCGCGACTTGATACGCCGGATGCCTTTGGCTATCGCCGAGACGAGCCCCATATCTTGTGTATAGAGGTCGAGTATGCGGTCGGCCTCGCCATATCGAATCGAACGAAGAACTATGCCTTTACTCTTGTAGACCGCCACGCTTTGCCTCCTGCATGATAGCGACGCTATTGCTTACCCCTATACGTGAAGCCCCGGCGTTAAGCAAGTCCAGAGCATTCTCCAGGGTCCGGATACCACCAGACGCCTTCACCGCCAGCCTCTCAGGTGCTTCCTCCCTCAAGAGGGCAATGTCCTCCGTAGTAGCCCCACTAGGGCCGAACCCGGTGGAGGTCTTGATAAAGTCCGCCCCACTAGCGGCTACTATCTGTACCGCCAGACGCTTCATTTTGTCCGAAAGATACGCCGTTTCAATTATGATCTTCAAAACGGCATCATTGAGCCCGTTATTCATCGCTACGGCGCTAACCTCACCATTAAGACCCGCCAGTTCCTCGGCTACGTAAGCAAACTCACCGGAGAGAAACTTCGAAATGTTCATAACTACGTCCAACTCGGAGGCTCCGCTTACGATGGCCTCGCGCACCGCTGCCGCCTTAACTCCGGTCTTGTCGGTCCCGAACGGGAACGAGATCACCGTCGCCACCTTCACGTCCGTCCCGTGTAACTCTTTAGTTGCAAGCTTGACATAGCATGGTGGAACGCACACTGCTGCAAAGTGGTGGATAGCCGCCTCCTGGCACAGCTGGCGAATGTTTCCCTCCGTGGCATCGGGCTTAAGAAGGGTATGATCCACCGTTTTCGCAAATTCCCGTACCCTCATGCTCACGGGCTACCCTCCTCACCGGGAAACCTCGAAATTACAGTAACCGGTCGGATTATAACCCCAACCGCTCCAAGAACCGCCGGTCATTCCGCCAACCAGGAGTAACCTTTACCTTTAAGTCGAGATAGATTCGAGTGCCAAGGAGGCGTTCTACCTCGCCACGGGCCTCGGCACCTATCTGTTTTATGGTTCTGCCACCTTTACCAAGCACGATCATACGCTGCGAAGGCCTTTCTACGTGGATGGTGGCGTAGAGGACGGTGAAGTTGTTGTTGCGCTCAACCTCTTCGGTTTGTACGGCTATTGCGTGTGGCACCTCTTCGTGCATTGCTAAGAGGGCCTTCTCCCTTATGTACTCGGCGAGTACCAGCGTCTCCGGGTAGTCAGTCAAGGTTCCTTCGGGGAAGTAGCGGGGTCCAGATGGCAACAGTCTAATCACCCTCTGCATCAGAGGCTCGGTGTTGAGCCCTTCCTTCGCACTGAGCAGAAAGACATCCTCGTAGTCCGCTAGTGCGGAGACCGCCTCGACTATAGGTAAGGCTACGGAAGCATCCGACAGAAGATCTACCTTATTTACACACGCGATAGCCGGCGTCCCTGACTCGGCGACGAGATGTGCTACGTAACGATCACCGGTGCCAAGCTCTTTATGCGCTTGCGCTGCATCAAAGAGGAGAAGTACGATGTCCGACTCAGAAAGGCTATTCAGGACATGCTCTTGCATACGGCTCCTCAGAGTATCACGGGGCTTTTGAGAGCCGGGAGTGTCCACAAAGACCGCTTGGTAACCCGGGCCGTCGCGGACCCCACGAATGGGGCCGCGCGTCGTCTGGGGACGGGGCGAGATAATGGAGACCTTCCCGCCTACAAGACGATTGACTAGGGTAGACTTACCTACGTTTGGACGCCCCAAGACCGCAACAAAGCCGCTCTTGAAGTCCTTTGCGGCTTCTTCGATCATAGGTTCTCAGAACCGAAGGCATACGGAAGCAACGTATCGAACGGATAATGCCCAAAGGTACCGGAGGCTTCAAGCACGATGGCTTCTTTGCAGCAGAACTCGTGGAGTACCTGCCGGCATGCTTCACAGGGGAAGCAGGGCGCGGCGTCGAGGCTCAAGATAGCGATGAGCCTTATTTTGCGGTCGTCCGGGTTGGCGAGGACAATGGTAGCGACGGCGTTGCGCTCCGCGCAGAGCGTGAGCCCATATGACGCGTTTTCGACGTTGCAACCAGCGTGCACTGCCCCATCCTCGGTCAAAATCGCTGCTCCAACCCAGAAGTTACTATATGGGGGAGTAAGCCTTTTCGGACGCTGTACGCGCGGGCTCGATGACGCGTGCAAGATCCACAGTACCCGATTCTATAGGAACCAATCAGAAGAGTTGGAAAACAGCGAGGGCTAGGAGAGAACCGAGGATCGCACCAACGACGACCTGGTAAGGAGTGTGAACACCAGCCTCGATGCGACTCTGACAGACGAGCAAGGCCATGAGCAACGTAATCAAGGAGATCAAACCCCCAAACTGCCCCTCTGTGGCTACGAAGCTTGCCGCAACCCAACCTGCAAACGCGACCGCCGCATGCCCAGAAGGCATCCCGCCCAGAAACGAGTTCGGCGCTCGGGTCAGAGCTTTCCCAAGGAGCACAGCGATAGCCACCAGCACGAGCGCAACGAGCGTAAGGTGTCCGGGCCAACGACGTACACGCTCCAGCGTCTCCACCGAAAAAGGACCCAGGTCGTCAGCTAAAATCAGATATCCCACCGCCAGAGCCGCCACACTCGTCACGAGAACCGCCCCCGCCGAAACGTCCTTAGCAAGCTTGGCGAGAGGGTGATACTCACGGGTCACCAGGTCGATGGCATATTCCAACGCTGTGTTAAATATCTCCGCGACGAAGACAGCCGTGATAGCGAGTACAAGTATTGCTAATTCCAGCTTGCTCACACCCACGAGCAGACTCACCACCAGAACAGCAGCAGCCGCTACCATGTGAAAACGTACGTTACGTTGGGTGCGCACCGCGTAGACTAGACCACGGTATGCATGGTTGAAGGAATTCGCTAGCCTTTGCTGCCCATTTACAGGCTTCGTGGTCTGCTCTGCACCACGTTCCTTACTCTTCACCAACACCCCTCAACACAGCCTCTTGCACCGCTGCCATCTCGCTTCTTGCGAAATCGTCTCCATGGTCCATGCCCGCCAGATGCAAGGCGCCGTGCACCACTAACTCTTCGACACCCACCCTATCGAAACACACATACTTTGGCGCCACCACGACCTCGCCAACCATCTCGCCGTATGGCCCATCGATGTAGAAGCTCAACACGTCGGTAGGAGCGTCTATCTTTCTAAACTCGAGGTTTAGACTGCGTACAACGGACAGAACCACGAGAGCTATCGAAACCTCACCCATACGGTTAATATCTAAGCCTTGAGCGGAGAAGGCTTCGGTGCACAACCTAGTAGCCCGGCTGGGGGTGAGCCTGCCGTACGCGGTTTCGTCTAGGACGGCAACAGATAGGGGCATAGACGATCTATTAAGAGGTGGTATTTCTAGCAGGGTCGGCATCTTTTTCGGTAGAGACTTCGGGATATTCAATTCGAGGCCCGATAAATCCTATGAGGGCTTCGCGGATGGCCTCGCCTGTTTCGTGTATTTCGTGCATCGTCAGCTCGCACTCGTCGAACTGGCCGTCCTCAAGCTTCCGACGAATCGTGTCGACGACGATATCTTCGATACGCTTAGGTGTAGGTTTCTCTAGAGATTTCACTGTAGCCTCGACGGAGTCCGCGAGCATTAGAATCCCGGCCTCCTTGCTTTTCGGGCGCGGACCCGGGTAGCGAAAGTCTGACTCGCGGACACTTGCTCTGCTCATGAGAGCGTCTTCCAAGGCTTTGCGGTAGAAGTATTCGATACGGGTCGTACCGTGGTGCTGTCCTACCATATCGAGAATTTCCTCGGGCAGGTTCCATTCACGCCCGATCTCGACGCCATCCTTAACGTGCCGCTTGACTATACGCGCCGAGAGGGCGGGAGAAAGAGTCGCATGCGGGTTCGTACGCCAGATCTGGTTTTCGATGAAGTAGTTGGGGTGCTCGAGTTTGCCAGTATCGTGGTAGTAAGCCCCAACGCGAGCAAGCAAGGGGTCGGCACCTATACGCTCGGCGGCATTCTCGGCTAGGTTGCCGACTTGCATGGAGTGGGAGAAGGTCCCGGGTGCCCCGCGGAGGAGCTTCTGAAGGAGCGGGTTGCCGGGGTCGGAGAGCTCGAGAAGCTTCATCGGTGTGAGGATATTGAAGGTGTTCTCCAAGAGCGGAAGGAGAACCATCGCAAGCGATAAGGAAAAGAGGCCATTCACGATTCCGATGCCACCCTGTTCGGTGACCATTCTCAAGCCTTCACCCCCGATCAGGGCGACCGCGAAGGTTACTATCCCTGAGACGAGGGCAATAAGCAGCCCCGCCCGTAAGAGCTCCATCCGAGATCCTACGCGCAAGACCGTGTATATAGCAAACCCCGAGGTCAAGAGCAGGATCGCGGTCAGGAAGAAGTCATTGCCGGCCAGAATGCCCACATTAACGCTGGTGATAACAACCATGAGGAACATCAGGCGAGGTCCCAAAAGTATGGTGCCAAGTATGCTCAGGCCCGCCAGTGGGATGAGGTATGGGGGTAAAGAGAGCACGATAAATGCCTTGGCGAGCGCGGTAAAGAGTATCAAGAGCAAGGCTGCGAGCAGTATGCGTATGAGGGCGTTACTGCGCAGGATTCTCTTCCCGAACCGCTCTAGAAAGTACCAGGTGATCCACATCTCGGTGGCCACTACGATCCCTACTCCGAGAAACCTTGTCCAGGAGGTCGGAACACCTGAAACAGGGGAACTGATGTCCACGCTGATCAGGAGCGTCAGCGACAGCCAGACGACGAGAAGCAGCGCCACGTACAATCGTACCCGAGGCAACCTCTCAAGCCAGGCTCGTAGCCTCTCCACGCGGGTCGGTGGCCGGTGAAACCCGTCCGCCTTCTTGTCTGACGCTGAAGGTCCATATGGCAAAGTCTGGTTCTCCGAGACGCCGTTTTGTGCACCGTCGGTTGGTGAAACGTCGTTCTTCGGGGCTTCGCTCATGCCGCCGCCATCCTTTTTAAGCGATTATCACTTTAGGTTCTAGGTACCGTTCTTGGAATGGTCTTTGGCCTGTTCGTAGGCATCCACGATACGCATTACAAGGTCGCTCCTTACGATGTCGTCGCGCTCAAGCCATACAAAAGAGACACCCTCAACACAGGTGAGTTTACGCTGAGCATCCTCGAGACCACTCGTCTTCCCCTTCGGCAAGTCCGCCTGAGTAGTGTCCCCCGTTATAACCATCTTGGAACCAAAACCCAGGCGCGTGAGGAACATCTTCATCTGCTGTGGCGTCGTGTTCTGCGCCTCATCGAGTATGACGAATGCATCGTTCAAGGTCCGGCCTCTCATAAATGCCAAAGGTGCTATCTCGATTATACCCCTCTCGAGATGCGCCTGGAACTTGGACGGGTCGATCATCTCATAGAGGGCGTCGTAGAGGGGTCGAAAGTACGGGTCAACCTTTGCCATCACGTCACCCGGTAAAAACCCCAAAGACTCCCCCGCCTCGACCGCGGGTCTGGTGAGTATAATCCTGGCGACCTCTCCTCGGTTTAAGGCGTCCACCGCCAAAGCCACGGCGAGGTAAGTCTTTCCGGTCCCCGCAGGCCCAGTCCCGAAGACGACCTGGTGATTGCGGATAGCGTCCGTGTACGCTTTCTGGTTGCGCGTCTTTGGTGATACGCGGCGGCCCCGGTGCGTGAGGATTATATCTCCCAACACCTCCTGACCACCTCCGTCAGGACCCATAGTATACAAACGCTCGGCCGTCTCCGGCGTCGGGTGGTGGCCATTCTCCGCAAGCCCGACGAGGGCGTCGAATACCGCTCCAGCCCTCTGAACCGCAGCTTCGTTCCCGCGCAGCACAATCTCGTTACCGCGAACGATGACCTCACATTCGATCAACTCCTCGACGCGTCTGAGGACCTCGTCTCTATTTCCAAAAACCTCTAGCATGCGCCCGGAGGGTATCACCAGCTTGGCCTCCGCTTGACTTTCGGATGTGATGTTCGTCTCTCCTCCTCAGCTTTCTACTACAACTTCAATTTTGCAGGCGCCCCCGCATGAGGGCAGCGAGCCTCTTCCCTTCTACTCGTTTTCCGGCGTGGGCTGTCGCGCGAGCCATCGCAGTGCTCATATCTCTCATGCTGGTAGCCCCAGTTTCGCGGATGGCCTCTTCTACAATGGCCTCGAGCTCCTCGTCGGAAAGTGGGCTCGGTAAGTAGCGCCGTACGATCTTGGCTTCAGCAGCCTCAGCTCTTGCCTGCTGCTCCCGGTCAGCCCAACTGAAGGCTTTCGCCGCGTCCTCACGTTGCTTGAGCTGGCGCCGTAGAATCGCTAGCTCCTCATCCTCGGTAAGAGACCGACCCTTCTCGATTTCTCCGTTCTTCAACGCGGCAGTAAGCATCCGTAGAGCCTCCACCCGAAGTCTATCTCTACCCTTCATGGCCACTCTCGTATCGCGCATGATGTCATCCTGTAAGCTCATGACATCCCCTCACTACTCATCTGCACCTAAGCTTGAAGACGTATATCTCGGCTCGCCTACCCCAAACTTCCCTGCTACCCCGAGTATAAGCCCTAAGGGATTTTTTTCGTCGCTCACGGCTTCTGACTCCGTCTCTTTGCTCCATTCTTGCGGAAAGCGTACTTAATCGCCAGCTGCCCTATCGCTCTTCATACTCTGTCCAAGGGCACAAGCCCGCGCAACCGCTACAATGCCCGCCGTTTCGCTTCGCAGTCGATACGGACCGAGCGATGCAAAATGGAAGCCCGCCTGCTCAGCCATCTCCAGCTCTTCTGAGCTCCACCCTCCTTCTGGCCCCACGAACAGCCTAATCCCCGAACCTAATACAACCTCTTCCAAGGGCGGCAAGTCCCGCTGATTGTGCAAGAGAACCCCGGTCCCCTCCCCCTCACACACCGCCTCTGAAAAAGAGGTTATCTCTCCTACTTCCGGTACGCGAAGCCGCAGCGACTGGCGGGCAGCCGCCTCTGCTACCCGACGCCAACGTCGGACCTTCCCGTTCCCCTCCTCGAGCCTGACCACGCCCTGCTCCGTGACGAGAGGGACGACGCACCCAACCCCCAGCTCGGTGGCCTTCTCTACCACGAGATCCATATGCCGCCCCTTCGGTACCGCCTGGTACAGGGCCACCTCGTAATCGTCGTCCTCGACAGGCTGCTCCTCGACGATGCTAGCCTCCCGTCCTCTCAAAATCTCAGCAACGAATAGCTTTCCTGCGCTGTCTACCACCTCTATCCTGTCTTTTTTTATACGTCCCCTCAGAACCTTATAAACGTGATGCGCCTCCCCTTCAGAAAGGCACACCATATCGCCGACCTTAAGGTAGGAATGAAAGAAGATGCGCGTGATCTCCGCCAAAGACTAAACCTTATCGGAAAATGCTCCTGAGACGGTCGAAGAACGAATCCGCGCCACCATTGTACGTTTCTTCGCCGCTGGCCGCCTCGAAACGTCTAAGCAACTCACGCTGCTCGCTTGAAAGACGGGTAGGCACCATCACATCTACGACTACTTTGAGGTCGCCACGGCCTCGCCGCCTCAAACGCGGCATACCCTCGCCCCGGAGCGTGAGCGCCGCGCCCGGCTGCGTCCCAGGCTCTACTCGCACCCCAGTCGCCCCCTCTAGGGTCGGAACCTCAGCTTCCGTCCCCAAAGCTGCCTCAACGAAGTTTATTCTTAACCGGTGAATGAGGTCATCCCCATCCCGCATGAGTTCAGGATCTTCCTTAACCCTCACCTTCACATACATATCGCCCGATGACGCACCGTTGTCTCCGGCGTGCCCCTCCCCTGGCACCCGGATTCTCATCCCATCCTCGATACCTGCCGGCACTTGGATCTCCCGCGCTACAACCTCCGAAATCCGACCACTCCCCCGGCAATTCTTGCACTCGACCGTAATAATACTGCCACGCCCCCTACATGTCGGACAGGTCTGCGTGCTCACCATCTGCCCGATCAAGCTCTCCCGTACCATCCTTACCATGCCTTCGCCTCCGCACGTGGCACAAGATCGTGACTCCACCCCCCCGACACCGTCGCAGAAAGAACACTCTTTGACAACCTGTACCTCAACTTTACGCTCTGATCCGAACGCAGCTTCCCTAAGCTCAACATCCACCTCAACTTCAACATCGCTTCCTCGGCTGGGTGCCCGGGTACCGGCACCTCCGAAAAAGGAACCGAAAGAGCGGTCGCCGAAAAAGGCCTCGAAGATGTCCTGGAAGCCGCCGAACGGGTCGCCGCCTGGGCTGCCAGCTCCTGCGCGAGGCACCTGGTGGCCATAGGTGTCATAGGCCCTTCTCGCTTGAGGGTTTGAGAGAACCTCGTAGGCCTCGGTGAGCGCCTTGAAACGTTCTTCGGCGCCGGGGTCGCCTGGGTTGGCATCGGGGTGATGCTCGCGAGCGAGTTTACGGTAGGACCTTTTTATCTCTGCTTCTGAAGCCTCGCGGGAGAGACCCAAGACTTCATAGTAGTCGCGCTTGGTAGCCAACTAGAACCTTGAGTCGAGACAGTAGGTTAGAGTTTCGGCCGCCGAGCGAACTGTAGAAATGGCAGCATCGTACTCCATACGCTTAGGTCCGATAAGGGTCACGACACCGAAGGGTCGTTCGCGGTACGTGTAAGCCGCGGCCACGAGGCTTGTACTTGCCAGATTGTAGTAGCCCGACTCGGCGCCGATGGAGACGAACACCCCGGAAGAGTTCGATACCGAGCGCTCCAAGGCATCGCTGACGAGCTTAAGCAGCCAGCGACGCCGCTCGAAGATCTCCACGACCACAGCCAAGTTCGCGGGCTCCAGACTATCGAAGAGAGCCGAGGCGCCCTGAATGAACAAGCCTCGCTCCGTAGCCCGGCTCAAAGCCTCTACCGCCTCCAAGAGTGCGCCCACTGTGAGCGGATTGTAGTCCTCGACGAGGAAACGGCGTGCAGTGGCGATCGGATGAGCATCTGCCGATTGGTCCCCTAGAAACGCGTTGAGCGATCGCAGAATCTCGTGCAACTCCTCATCCTTTACGGACGATGGTAGCGTTATGGTAGTGCTCGACGCATGCCCACTCTCCGTCGATACTACGATGAGGTGTATCCCTTCGCGTAGAGATAGATGATCCACGCGCGAAACCGGGTCACCTAAAGCGCTAGGCCCTGCGACCACCGCCAAAAGACGCGTCACCTCGCTTATTCCCTCCGATACCCCCTGCAACAGCTCGTCAACGTTTCCGTAGCTATCTGGTATGCTAAAAATCGCTTCCTCTTCATGCAGATCCTTGGCTATCAGGGCGTCAACATAGTAGCGATAGCCTGCGTCGGTCGGGACACGCCCTGCCGAGGTGTGAGGATGGGTGAGGAAACCCTCGGACTCCAAGGCGGCGAATTCAGCCCGGATCGTGGAGCTGCTTGTGTCTACCACCTCCGTGAGGGCGTTGCTGCCCACGGGGTTGCCTGTCTGTATATACAGCTCCAGGGTCTTCATAAGTATTTCGTGTTGCCTGATGGAGATCGCCATCCTCAAAATTTTACCACGAAGGATGTCTGACACAGCCTCGCAGAGGCTTCCTTAGATCCTTAAAGCTGCAAGGAAGGCTTCCTGAGGGATTTCTACGCTCCCGACCTGCTTCATACGCCGCTTGCCGGCCTTCTGACGCTTGAGAAGCTTGCGCTTACGGGTGATGTCTCCACCGTAGCATTTCGCTGTCACATCCTTGCGATACGCTCGCACAGTCTCGCGTGCGATGACGTGTTTACCGATCGCTGCCTGCACTGGTACCTCGAACTGTTGCCGTGGTATAAGCTCCTTCAGTTTCTCGGTAAGGGCACGTCCCCGGACGTAGGACTTATCACGATGAACAATGATCGAGAGCACATCTACCGGCTCGTTGGAGACCAGAACCTCAACCTTTACCAGATCGGCGGTTTCGTATCCCTGAAACTCATAATCGAAAGATGCATAGCCACGTGTGCGACTCTTGAGGACGTCGAAAAAGTCCGTGATGATCTCTGCGAGCGGCAGGTCGTATGCCAGCTGTACCCTGCGACTAGAGATGTACTCTATCCCTACGGCAACGCCGCGTCGCTCGTGACAGAGGCCCATCACCACGCCTACATACTCCTCCGGACAGATGAGCGTCGCTCGTACCACCGGCTCCCGGATCACCTCGAAACTATCCGGCAGGTCGCTGGGGTTAGTGATCTCCATAACTTTGTCATTCTCCGATACAACCTCATACTTAACGCTCGGTGACGAGGCCACGAGGTCTAAGTCGAACTCCCTCTCCAAGCGCTCCTGAACAATTTCCATATGAAGTAACCCAAGAAAGCCGCATCTGAAGCCGAACCCCATCTTGGAGTTCTCTGGCTCGAAGAAGAGCGAAGCATCGTTGAGCTGTAGTTTCGCCAAGGCATCCCTAAGGCGCTCGAAATCATCTCCTTCGGTGGGGTACAGCCCACAAAAGACTGTAGGGAGCGCCTGGGCATGGCCAGGCAGAGATTGCTTGGGCTGGCTTTGCACCTGTGTCACTGTGTCCCCGACGCGCAAAGCCTCGATATCCTTGAGCCCAGCTATAATGTAACCGACCTCGCCAGCTTGGAGCGCCGGTAACGCCGTCGGTTTGGGCGAGTAGCAGCCGACTTCCAACAGCTCGAACCGCTCTTTGCTTCCCATCGCCTTGGCCTCGTCTCCCTTTTTGAGCTCGCCGTCTACTACGCGGACTAGAGAGACGACGCCACGGTAGGAATCATAGTAGGAGTCGAAGATGAGGGCACGCGTCTCTT
>JAFAPF010000214.1 GCA_019247245.1 Rubrobacter sp.
CGGGTTGAGCCGAGGGTAGGCATCGTCGATCAGGCAGAAGAGCACGATCACGGCTTCTTCCGTGGTGGCGAGGCGTGGAGTATGGTGGTGTGGGACCATCCGTTGCTCCTTTGGTTGGGGAACAGCAGTCGGATGGCCCCCTTTCTAACCTACCCATCTACGCAACAGACATCTAGGAGGGACTCAAGCAGCCCAGGGTCTACGTTGGTACACCCGCTAGAGGGCCGGTCAGCTAGCGGGGGGTTTAGGTCTAAGACAACTGGGCCGGCCTCGTGGAAGGCTCCTCGCTGGATATGGGCCGCCGTAGCGGGAGCGATGTTGGAGACTTTAAGCGAATAGCAGATCCTATTTTGCGAAGGAATAAGAACGATGTTTGCAGTCCCGCTGCCATCAGGGTCCCCTGGGCCAGGTACTTCGCCTGGTCCGCTCATATAGCTGGCGTCAAGGCCAGTAACCGGCTGAGCCACCACCGGACTTGCAAATACTGCCATAATAAGCGACATAACAGCCGCTAGCGCACCGACCGAATCTAGTCGTCTCATCGCGCTTAAACCTTCCTTATGAAACCGTTCCCCCATAATGGAACGTTAGCGGGTATCGGAGGGCGACGCATCACTCACGGAGGCTGATTAGAAGAAGTTAGAAGAAGGCTGTTTTTCTTGGACGCTCACTTCTGAGAAACTGTCTGAAAAGACTCATTGACGAGCCAAACGCCTCACCATCAAGCGACTCATCGCCACGTACATGAACGCTTCGCTCGTCTGTGGCACTCTCTCGTAATCCTTGCTCATCCTGCGGTTTTGGCCCGTCCACGAGAAGCTGCGCTCTACCACCCAGCGTCTCGGCAAAACGATAAATCCCTTCGGGTATGGTGGCGGCTCCTCGCCCGCAGGCACCCTCACCCAGCGCCTGGGACGCTTCACAATCTCGGCCGTCCAGCCCAGGACCTTCTGTATCCAATCCTTGCCTTTCCCTTTACCGTTGTAGCCGGCATCCAGCCATAGGTGAGACAGGCGCGGGAACAGTTCTCCGGTATCCTCCAGGAGCTGCTTTATACCGTCGCGGTCGAAAATGCTGGCCGCGTGGACCTTCGCCTTTAGCAAAAGCCCTCCGTATCTACCAGAATGTGGCGTTTCCTGCCCTTCACCTGCTTGCCTCCGTCGTAGCCTCGCTCCGCTCCTCCCACACCGGTCGTCTTCACCGACTGCGAATCGACGATGCCCGCGCTAGGTTGGGGATCTCGCCCAAGGCGGACGCGAAGGCGCTCGCGGATGGCTGCGTTGATCTTCTCCCAAGTGCCGTCGATCCTCCAGAGGCGAAAGTAATGATAGATGGTCTTCCACGGCGGGAAGTCGTGGGGTAGCAAGCGCCAAGCACAGCCGCTACGCAGCACGTAGAAGATGGCATCGAGGATCTCGCGCAGGGGGTGGGCTCTCGGCCGTCCGCTTGACTTCGGGGTGGGCAGGTGGGGCTCGATGTAGGACCATTCGACGTCGGAGAGGTCGGTCTGGTATGCTCTTCTCGTCATGCCCGGAATCCTACCGGCTCACCACGTTAGAACCCCTTTTCAGACAGTTTCTGACAGCGGTTTGCACTGTCATTGAGCCAGCCGCATCTTCAGTCATGCTTCTTACTGAGAAGGTCTCCTGGTCGAGCGATACTGTGCCTATGGTGTAGCGGTTCAACTTCATCGCAACCCGCTGTGAGTTCGCACCTTGGACGTTCTCCGGAGCAACACAGCAGAAATAGGCTTCGAAGGAAGAAAAGGAGGAACTTCAGGCACTGTATCTACGCAGCACTAGGAAGCCTGCTGCCGCTTCAAAGGCGAGCGGTAGCTATCGTTCTGCAAAGGCTTCATCAAAGCCGAAGATGTGACAGTGTTGTATAGGTATGGGCAGGGAAAGCAGAGGCTTCCTGAGTAGCTAGGAAGCCCCTCCTTTAAACTCACGTACCAGCTCGGCTAGATCCGCCCCTCCCTCGCGAGCAACCGGAGGATAGCCAATAGGATGATCGCTCCCAGGGTGGCTACCACGATGGAATACAAGTTGATCCCGCTCGTCCCACCGTAACCGAGC
>JAFAPF010000437.1 GCA_019247245.1 Rubrobacter sp.
TTTAGTTATTAACTGGTAGAGCAATGCTCACGAGGTAATAAGCACTGGTCCAATCTTTAGCCCTCGCTTTAGCCCTCGCACGTCTCACCAGGTGACGCTGTAGAACGATCTCGCGCAGGATTTTGCTTTGCTCTACTTCTTGGCTAGCGCGGTATCCGTTCGCGCGCTCTTCTAAGGGCCTCTTCAGCACGTGCAAGCGCATCAGCCAGAAGCATCTGTGTGGCGTCCGCAAACAGCTCAGGATCATCAGCCAAGGAAACCATCCCCTCCACGAACTGCACAGCCTCTTCCCACTGACGCACGGCCTCTTTGCCTACAAGCCCGCTGCGCTGCTCCGGTGCTAAGATCCACAAATCGTTGTCGAGCATGGGAAGCTCGGCGTCGCGTCCCTCAGTGCGGTGCAGGTTCTCGGGTGGCATCAAGCCTCTAATTCCTTCCGTGCGCCCAAACAAGTTGAAACCCTGTAGGGCATAGTAGCGGTATCACTCAGAGGGTGCTGCTTCCTTAAGTTAGTGCACAGTAAAAAGTAGGTTAACTTCCCGCGTCTTACAACAAGATACAACGATACTCCTGCGAATAACCACTACTCATTGTGGATAAAAGGTGGGCCGGGCTGGTGGTGGTTGCTATGAGAGACTTGGCGTGAACAGCCTAGCCTAAAGACGTTCGTGCCACCGGGGAAGAGTGGGGTTGGAGAGGAAGTGGGCACGGACGCACCCTTTTTGTCCTACACCCTACATGGTAAGGGTATAAGTGCTAGTCGAAGTTAAAGGGCCGTAATAAGTTGATTAAATCTCCGTGAATAGCCAGAAAGCTCAGTTACAGCCTCTTGCGAACCCCTTATGCTTTGCCTTGTCTGTGTAAGAGAAGCAGCATAAAGGAGACCCCGTACATGACCGAAGCAAATAAGGCACACGGTTTGAGGCAATCTATAGGCCATTTTGGTGGCCCTAGTCTTGATCCTGGCAGGAGAATGTACAGGTGGTGCCAGCAGCAACAGGAGCAAAAGCAGGATTCGCAGAAGAAGTCCTAAACTTCATACTGGCGACATGCCATGCAAGTCGGAAAAGGCCAGTGACGAAGGCTTGTTTGATGATCGCTTGGGCAACATTACACAGGGGTTGGCGACAAGGAGCCCACACACCTTCGTGATCGTCGGCATCGGCGCCTGTTTCATCGCTTGGGCCTCGCTGTTCATCTACCACTCTTCGTTTGTTGGTATAGACGGATGGCGGTACTTCTGCTTGTTCGACGATGCCATGATCTCCATGCGCTATGCCTGGAACTTCTCGCACGGCTTAGGGCTGGTCTGGAATCCGGGCGAGTATGTCGAAGGCTATACCAACTTCTTGATAACCCTACTCATGGCACTGGCGACCTTGCTGTTCGATAAGGTGGATGCTGTGCTGGCGATACAGATCTTGGGCATCATCTTTATGTTGGCTAACGCTTACCTGATAATGTCTATAGCGGAACATCTCATTTCGAGGCAGAAGCGCTATCATCAGCTCTTTCGGGTCCTCGCTTTTCTATGTGCGCTGTCATACTACCCGTTGCTGTATTGGTCGTTGATGGGGATGGAGACTGGTTTACTGGTGGTCCTCCTGTCGCTTAGCATTTTGTCGGCGCTGAGGTACGCCAGGGACCGTAGGCCAGCTCAAGGGGTATTGCTCTCCGTCTCCTTGGGCTTGGCGTTCCTTACCCGACCGGATACGGTAGTTTTAGCCATTCCCATCTTCGTTTACGCGTTTTATCCGACGCGTAAGTCAGAGCGCGGCCCGAGCTTGTCCTTCTTGCTTAAGGTGCTCGGTTTATATGTTGTGTTTATTGCAGGGCAAGAACTGTTCCGCTGGGGCTACTATGGCGAATGGCTGCCTAACACCTACGCTCTGAAGGTGAGCGGAATACCCCTCTTAGCCAGGATCTGGAACGGGGCAAACTTCATTTGGCCGTTTCTGAAGGAGATCTATGTTCTCTTGATCGTGGTGGGAGCGGGGGTAGTCTTCGCTTTTCGGAGAGATAAGTTGTTCTTGGCAGGCTTATTTGTCGTGTTGGTGGGTTACCAAGTGTGGGCTGGTGGAGACCCTTCGATCTATTGGCGCCTCCTTTCTCCTGCTGTGCCGATTATGTTGGTGCTAGGGGTATACGAAATCCTTATGGTCTTGCAATACGTCTCTGAGACGGCGCGCATTCGAAGGTACTTCCTTCGCAATCCGGCCCTTCCACGAGTGCATGTTCTGGGAGTTCTCGCTTGCTTGCTGGTGCTGGGGATGCTCTGGTCCGTAAACTCCCGTTTTCTGCCGGAGATGGCGATGCTCAGCAAGTTCAATGCAGTACGCACCAATGAAGAAAGGGTCAACGTCGCCCTCGTCGTCGAGCAGTTGACTACACCCGACGCCACGGTGGGTGTGTTCGATGCAGGAGCCATCCCCTACTACTCGGGCCGGCCATCGATAGACTTCCTAGGGAAGATGGATCGCCGCATTGCCTGGCTGCCCCCCGACCTTTCCGGTGCGACGAGCAACCCCCTCAACGAAGAAATGATCTACACCCCGGGTCATAACAGATACAACCTGGAGTACTCTATCAAGGAGTTGAAACCGACCTACGCGCGGAGTTTCACGTGGGGTGGACAAAACGTCGTAGACTGGGCTAAATCGGAGTACGTCACGGTCGTATATAAGGGTGTGCGTGTGAACTTTCTCAAGGGTTCGGAGGATGTGCGCTGGGATAGCATAGAGGCGGCCCGACAAGCTGGCGAAGCTACGTTGGCAACGCCCAAATGGTAAGAATACTAACGCCTAACGCACACTTTTACAATGCGTCGCTCAGCTTCCTCCCAAAGGAGAAACGGGCAAGGTTTTCGGAGAATGGGGATTCTCCAAGCTACAGCGTTGTGCAGTTCAACTGAGCTGTGCTGTTGATGTCAGGTAGGTGCCTTCTCTGAAGCGAGCGGACATCTACAAACCGTTTGCCAGACCCTACCAGCAAGCTGTTAGCTCAGTTGTTCTGGAAAATGCTTTAGTGTCTCACAACAAACGTTTTTTGAGATGAGGCAGAAGCTTAATCAAGCCCTTTAGTTAAAGTTCTTTTTGTTCCT
>JAFAPF010000475.1 GCA_019247245.1 Rubrobacter sp.
GCCGACGGCAAACAGTACACCTACGAGGTGTTCAAGACATTTGAGGTAGATCCGACGGATCTGTATGTAACGGAGCCGGTAAATGGGAAGAACATAGTGACGCTCCAGTCGTGCACGCTTCCCGATTATGCTAAGCGTGTGATCGTCCAGGCCGAGCTCAAGAACAGCTGAAGGCGAGCATCTTGGCGATGACGAGGAGCTTTGGGAAGGCCAGGCCATGAGCCCTGGACCTCTTCCTTGTCCTGACCTATAGCTCATATGACATGCAGATCAGAGCCATCGGTGACCAGCAGAGTCTTCATCCTTATCTTCTGCGCACACAGCAGGTCAATGGGTATGTCTGACAACGCTGCCCAAAAGGGCTCTTCGTAGAACTTGTGGAGCTCTGCTGATACGTTAGGCAATCGGAGCTACATCGAAGACTTACGAGCACTAGTTGGCACCAGGCAGCTTATAACGGTAGGGGTCGGCGTAGTCGTGCTGCGAGGACAAGAGGTGTTACTGGAATTGCGACGGGACAGTCAACAGTGGGGTATGCTTGGTGGCTTCAAGGAGCTCAGCGAGACGCTCGAAGATGCGGCACGGCGCGAGCTGCTCGAGGAGACCGGTTTGACCGCGCGAACGCTACGCTTCCTCACCCTCTGCTCAGGACCCGAATATGGATATACCTACCCAAACGGGGACCGCATCGAGCAGGTTGCGGCCTTATACCAAGCGGTCGAGGTTGAAGGGGATATGCGCACAGACCCAGCCGAGAATCTCGAGTTGCGCTACTTCAGCGTGTACGAGTTGCCTTCTCCGATGCAACCCCTAAGCGAACGCCTGTTAGCCAGAGCATTCAGGGTTCTCGACGTCGAACGCTCGTAGTGCCGATGTAGCTTAGGCTGTTTAGCAAAAAATCCCGCACCAATAGCCAGAGCATAAAAAGAGCCGGCGTCTACGCTTCTTACGTACTAACTACTCTGTTACTTTGCGCGTGGCGAGTTTGGTCAAATTCAATTCGTGTGCACCAACCCTCCCGGCTGTTATCTCCGGGGGATTTGGTATCAACGAGGACAGATTTTGCCTCACCCAGTCTGCAGCCATCCTACTGGATTCTTCTGCGCCGCTTTGGTCTTCAAAGACGCTAACAGCGGCGATCACGCCGTCCCCCGCATCCAGCGCGTAATACTCTAGAAATCCTGGTGCATCCTTGATAATGGGTATGAAGCCCTCGAGGACCTGCCGCGTTACCTCATCGACTGACCCAGGGTCTACCTGGTAGCGGCGTATGGCTACGTACATTCGCTTTGCTCCTTTCCCGCTTTCTTCAATCCCCACGGTTGACTTTAGCCGCAAATCTACCATAAGGGGGAAGCGAGTATATATACGCGGGTGTTCGATCCTGGCTGACGAACGTGCGCGCCTGTAGGGTGCTGCGGTTGCCCCTACCGTTGAGGGCGGGGAGGAGTGCACCGCCGCAGCTTGAAACGCATATCACTTCCGCGTGGTAAGATGTGGTTGTGGGCGACGGGCTTAGGTCGGTTGGGAGGCTTATTCACCCCCTTCCATGAGTAACTGCTCTTTTCTTCCCGCCGCCACGAAGGCGGTGGATTTCTCTTTTATCGTAACAACTTATCCCCCTCCACCGCCCTCTGGCCTCTGACTCTTGGTGCAAGGTTTTCTTCTAAGCCAGAGGGCTTTTGAGTCAAAACCGGCTTGTGGTGTAAAGCCCGATTCGCTCGAAAAACTCGTTTTGAACACTCGTTTTGAACCAAAGTCTGCCAATTAATAGTAGCCGGGGCGACGAGGAGAGGCCCCGGCTACGAAGCGAGAGGCTGGCATGGAGACTAGATGAAGCGCCAGCCCGCGTAGCCATCGAGGAAGTTAGCTACGCTTTATAGTATGGCGAATCGTCCTGAAAAGACGCTGAAGAAATTATGAGAAATCAGTGAAAGTTTATTTCCATAACATCAGGGTAATCGCCTACTAACCACCTCATACCACGCGCTCTTCTTCGTTTTCCTGTAGCGTCTCCTGCGCTAGTACAGCGGTGGCGTAGCTGTACTCTATGTAAAGGCACGTAGGTATTAGCGTTATCGGGTGTCTAGAGGGGTGCCTCTTACTTCTGAAGGAGAACTCCGCGAGGCGGAAGATGCAACCGCTCTTTCTACTCCTGTTAGCCCCGGTAGCGGTGGACCAGTATCACCCAGCCCCTAAATACGCGAGAATCGTTAACAGAAAGTCGTAGCTCGCGTGCGCGAGGAAGGAGGCCGTGGTATTCAGCCGACGACGCAGAACGCCCAACGCTACGGACAGCAGGAATACGTAGGCTAGCGCTACAGACGGTCCGTATTGTTTGTGCATGGAAGCAAAGAGTATAGAGGTCAAAGCTATACCAAAAACTGGCTGCAGAGCACCTCGGAAAAGAGTCTCTTCTCCTAGACCTGCGCTTAAAGCTAAAAGAAGAGCGAAAAGCACCGCTGCTAGAGGGTTCAAATCCTGGGGGACAAATAGCTTCTCTGTATTACTCCCAACTTGGTCGTAGAGGTCTGGCTGAAGATACTGGAAGAGTTCGTCGCTGACGAACCCAAGTACTATCCAAACCACTACGAACAGAGCAACAACCCCGAGTTGCGGCACTGTGATGTAGCCATAGCCCAGACGAGCTAGCGTCTGCCGTGGGTTTCGGCGGATACCTACACCTACACCGACGACGGCTACCACCAGAAGTGGTAGCTCGCTGGTGAGCATATCTGATAGGGAGAGCCTGTGAAGCCCTTGCGTGAACGTAGCTTCCGTTTCTGTGAAAGAGGCAAGATCCATAACGTTGGAAGCCAGAACCATGACGAATAACCAGAGCGCTAAAACAACCGGCGGCTCCGTCCACTTCTGGTTCCCCGCCCGTCGGCCCCCCATCCGACGTAGCGGCGCTACACATATAGAAATCCCGACCAGACCCGCGGCTACGGCGAGCAGGCTCATCATACGTAGGGTAGAGATAGAGAGCTCCGCGGCGGACACAAGGAGGCGAGGGCCTAGTACGCCAAGAAGCACCCCAAATCCCGACACGAAAAGGGACAGCACAAGCAGGGTCACTAGTAGACTGACCTCGGCTACTCGGTTCCTTGCTCCTATGCGTGCTATGAGCGCTAAGGCTGCTACTACTATAGTGATAAACCACACCATCGTGTTGACTACTTTACCTCCTGCTTGCATCACAAGGCCAATATCCTTGATAAAGTTCTGAAATTTCTGGGAATTTCTCCAACAGCGCGTTGTGATGGTATTACCCAGCCGGCTTGTTCTTGCATGCCACGCTCGACGGAAGCCCCTATCATCTCGCCTAGATCCTCTAAAACCAATCACACCTTATGTGCTTGCCGTACCGTGTGGTTCAACATCGCTGCAAAGCACTGTAAATCCTATTGAAGAAGAGGCTTTCTCAAAGATCACGGGGATTTTTTGCGAAAGGCTGAAGCTCGCAGTCGGCAGACTTTAGTAGAAGCCATCGGTCGGGCGCTCTCGGCGATCAGTAAGATGCTTGCGGTTTCTTCGAGCATTGCGGCTCCCCAAGTACTAGTCAGATACTGTGAAACAGGCTGTAGGGCCAGGAAGTGGTCGACAACACTACTGCAAATCTGCTAGCTCATGATCCTATGTTCGCCTGGGTAGGAAGAGAGCGTTTGCAGTTTCAGCCAAACCGACGCGGCAGATCAAGGTAGCGTCAGCTTATGCCCTCTGTCACCATGGCAGCTAGCGAATGAGAGGCTCTACAGCGGTTTGCAGTGAAGCAAACCACACTATGGTGAGCCATTAGAGCGTGCGCATGACCTCTGCTTAGGAGAGAAGCACGCGCATCGAAGGTGGGGATGGCTCAATAACAGCGCAAACCGCTATAAGGCTAGTAGGCAGAAAGAGACTGCCGAATGGGAAGGAGGGCACCTCCTGAGGCCGGCAGACGCACGCAAGGGCGGAGCGATCGAGATATGGATTACGGGACTTGCTATAGGCGCGGCAGTGCTGACTGCAGCTGTACAGATCTCGAGCAAAGTTAACGCACCAACTTGGCTCTTCGTTGCGCTATATGTGCTCATAGGCGTAGTTGGAATCGCCGCGGCCCTAGTTAAGCGGCGGAAAACGCGAGTTGATGAGAGACGAGCGTGGGATCAAGAGGTCACGAGCTATCTGGCACTCGGACCAGGAAGATCGGCTGAGCTGCCTCAGGTATCAGAGGTCTCTCCCTACCAGCTAGGGGTCTCCCACAGTGCTTACGCCCCGGACGACACCCATCGGGAAGACCCTTACGTCCATCGAGAAGAAGTCGATGATCGGCTGCGTGAGACGCTATCTAGACGCGATCCACCCTTCGTAATCGTTGTGGGGGGACTCCAAATCGGGGAAATCGCGCACCACGTATGAGGCTGTGCTCGCTGAGCTATGGGACAGCGCGCTGATCGTACCAGCCAGCACGGAAGCGATCGGGAAGCTGTTCTCTCTCGATCCACCTCTCAAGCTAGACCCCACACCAGCAGTGCTTTGGTTGGACGACCTCGATGAAGCGCGCCTGGGGGGCGCTTACTCCGGGGCTTTTGCATCGGCTAAGCGCCGAAGTGGTCGTGGTCGGCTCCAGGACCTCCCAGCGCCGTGATCGTATCGCCAGCAGCGATAGTGACATCGGCCGTGCCGCTCGGATAGCCTTGGCCCAGGCGATCGTGATCCCCTTGGGCTCGGAGCTGACCAACAGCGAGCGTGAGGAAGCTGCGAGCAAGTATCCCAATGAGCGCTTCGAGCATAGTATCGGCGAGCCGCTGGTAGCCGCGGATCAGCTCACCGCGAGGTTCGAGGCCGGACGAACCGACAACCCGACAGGCCATGCTTCCGTCAAAGCGGCGATAGACTGGCGGCGGGCTGGGCTCATCCGCCCCATCAGCGACTCCGAGCTGAGAGCGCTGTATCCTAAGTACCTGCTTTCGGTCCGCCCAGGACTAGAGCCATCGGATGAACTCTATCAGGATGGCCTCGCATGGGCCTGCAAACCGCTCGTTTCACACTTGGCGCTCCTTGCCAAAGTAACCGAGGGCACGGAGCATGGCTTCGTGGCTTTTAACTACTTGGTGGCGTACTCGGATGGCCAGCATGGGTTCCGCCGCCGGGATGTGCTACCGGCTATGTGGAGCTTTGTTGTAGATTCCTTACCAGGAGAAGAGGCGTTGGAGGCTAGCCTTACGGCTTATCTCAGGGACGAGCGAGGGGCAGCCGAGCACATCTGGCGAACTCTCATTGATCGATCGTCTGACCAAGCTCCTACAGCGGCGTTCTACCTGGGTGTTCTACTCGCAGAGCAGGGGGATATAGAAGGTGCTCGCGCAGCTTACCAGCAGGCCATCGACTCGAACCATCCTGGTCAGGCTCCTGCGGCAGCGGTCAATCTAGGGGTTCTACTCAAAGAACAGGGAGATGTGCAAGGGGCTCGCGCAGCTTACCAGCAGGCCATCGACTCGAATCATCCTGAAGTAGTCCCAATCGCGAAGGAGCTATTGCGGCGTCTTCGAGAGTAATAGTACTTTAGCGAGTCCTTACAGCATGTTGTACTGATATTGACCGAGCAGCTTGCTGTTTGGAACGTGTGCTCGCCGGAATCCACTAGCTTCCCACATGGATCTTCAGAGAGCAGGCATTCATGCCTACCATGATGCCTAACGGCTCAGCATCACTGCAACGAGCTTGTAGTTCTGTGGGCGCTATGACAGTCCACCAATTCTCGGGAGCTGAAGTTCTGAAGAGCATAAATCTTGGATAGATCTTGCTAGGTTCCGGGTACACATCCTCCTTACCTCACTATAGCGTTTGTGATTGTCACATGTTGTGTAGAGCACAGCCGTCCTTTTGATGCACCTCCTAGAGTAGGGGACAGGTTGCTTCTAGGGCCTGGGGCTCAGACATCCACAAGATGTTGTGAGTCGCTAATTCGAACATTTGGCAAAAATCCTTAATCTTTCCGCAAGTCTTCCGTAACACCTTGGGGCGTACTACTAGGTGCGGCGCTTCCTGTCTGCAGCACTGGAAGGCTTCGATGCCCTATTACTGTCAGCGGGGTTCATCAATCCTCACGCTTAATAAAAAACAACATAGAAGAAGGCAGGGGCGCTGGACACCGCCGTAACGCGGTTGCGTGACCATTGATTCTCGGTAGGATGCCCCCACACAGAGGAAGGGAGCTTTTCGGAGGGAGGTAGACGTGGTGCTGGTAACAGAGCGCATCCGAGAGGAGGAGAAAGGACGGGTGCAGAACGAGAGTAGGAGCCTAACGCGAAGGCCGCTTTGGATCATCATAAGCCGTCAGAGCAACCAGATGGATGCGCTCACCCTCGATCCAGATAGTGGCGGTGGATTCCTTGCTGTCTTCAGCTTCAAGGAAGAAGCAGAAGCCTTCCTAAGTCTTTTAGAAGATGATCAGAAAAGTGATTGGCGAAGCAGGCAAATGACAGCGGGAGAACTGGTGGCGATACTCCTGGGACCTTGTGCGAGCGTGAGGGGAGTGGCGTTAGACCCTCTGCCCTTGTTGTTTAGAGGAACGATGCTCCGCTTAATTAGCGTGCACAGGGAGCGATTTGTGAAGGACCTGCTGGAGCAACACAAGGGGCAACAGGAGAGCTTGTGCCTACATATTTGAGATCGACGCGTAGGTATAGTGTGAGTAAGCGAGAGGAATGGGGCCTTTTGACCGAAGCGGAAGCAGTGCAGACGCACCTAGATGCATTGAACCACCGGATCACCGAACTGAGCGAGAACTTCGATGCCGACCTCGGGCGGGTGGTTCCGTTCGATTACTCGACTAAGCTAGCTGCTGCTTTGGAACAGCACGGCATAAGCGATCCCCATACGGCCTGGCGCGTCTTCTCGGCTAGGGCTGAGGCGCTTGCAGGCTTACGCGAGCGGCTTTAAGTTGCGAGCCAGTACTGGCCTCGATACCAGCGCTAGTAATACCTACTTAGGGGGTCGCAGAGGGGTGCGGCTTGCCGACAGATTCGCCAAGATATAGACAAACAAAGACCGCAGAGTCCTTCCCAATAGTCTTACAGTCTTCGGCGCTGTTGAACTGCAATGTTGTAGGCATACTAGTATCTTTGGAAGGAGTTCTTCTCGGTGAGAATGTCATGTATCGAGGTGCTCGTGGGTTAATAACAGTGCAAGCCGCTGTGAGGAAGCGCGGCGAAGGAGGGAAGCAGAAGGGTGGGCTGCAGAGATGGTGCAGTCGTCCCTGCCACCCATGAGTGCTGCCGCCGGTGCTGATAGCCGCTGCCAGGACAGCTGTGACCGGGATACCCGATGCTGGCGAAGGCGCGGGGTTAGGGGTTGTTCGCGCCGCCGGGCAGAGACCGGAAGGCACGTCGGCGCTCTTCGGGTGTGGCCTCGGAGAACGCCGCGCTGCGGGGTGGCGTCACGGGCGTGACGCGGTCGATGAGCTCGATAGCACCAACCATATGAATCGCCAACGCATCAAGCGCGTCGGTGTGGCTCCGCGCTTCGGGGCTTTGTGCTATCAACTCCTCTATCTCCACCCCAATATCGTCTATACGGGCTCGAATCGCTCGTACCCGGCCCTCGAAACCCACTACTGACTCATCCATCCCTCTCCCTTATATCGTCATCTGCATAGCAGGATAACAGAGGGTCGGGAGCTCCCAATCCCCAGCCCACTGGCCTTCGTGTGCTTTACGCCTCGAAAGCCACCACAAGGCCCGCGAACGGGTCACCCGCATGATCAAGACCGCTACGATCAGCTTCGGCCATAGCGGCCAGCACTCAAGAAACATGTGCGCGATCGTGATCAAACCTCCGCCCGGACGTAGTCGGCGCAAAACAGTTGTAGTATGGCCTAATCGTGGGATGCCAACCATCGGTCAGATGGCACATTTTGCCGCTCAGGGAAGGGGGTATGAGTGCGGGTAGCGGCCCTTGTAGAGGGGTATGTAATCTCGACTCACCTGCGGTGGGGTGGTCTACGCGTGGCGCTGGGGTGACTGGAGCTCGTTGGGGGCCTTTATATCCACCATAGCTAGCCCGTGGGACCATCCCTCTCTCCAATAGGTTGTGTTTCTCGGAGAATCCAAGCCTCCATTGATTAGTCAAGCCCAACAATATTCAAATATTCTTAATCTAACCGTAAGATCGGCGCAACATCTCGAGGCGTGCTACTAGACACTGCGCTTCCTGTCTACGCCTCGGAACGCCTTCAGCACCGTACTATCAGCCATGGAGATTGCAAACTACCCGCTTAATAAAAAGCAACACAAAAGAAGGCAAGAGCGCTGGATACCATCGTAGCGCTGTTTCATATCCGTCGATTCTCGGTAGGATGCCTCGCGATACGGAGAAA
>JAFAPF010000514.1 GCA_019247245.1 Rubrobacter sp.
CGCGTTGGCGTACCATCTGGGCTTCGCCGTTGGCCCCGAAGAAGATGAAGACCGCGATGAGCGCAAGGACGAAGTTACCACTCAAGAGCCCTACAAGGAAGAAAACGACGGCGAAGAACTGTCCGACCGCTGAGGAGATATCGGTCGCCCGCACCGGTCCCATTTGGGTTGCTAGCAGACCGCGCAACACCCGACCACCATCCATGGGGAATGCCGGTACAAGGTTGAAGATCGCAAGGACGAGGTTCAGCCAGCCTAGGTAAGCGAAAGCCTCCCCCACCGACCCGAACCCCGCGATGGGGCTGACCCGGACGAGCAGACCGGTCCCGAGCAGCAAGGCCAGTCCGAAGAAGATGGGAGCGAGGACTACGTTTACTAAAGGCCCAGCTATGGCTATCTTGACCTCGTCCGCAGGCTTATCAGGTAGGGTCTTCAGGCGTGCAATCCCCCCTATGGGGAGCAGCGTTATGTCTGGAATCTCGATGCCTAAGCGCTGGGCCACGAGGGAGTGACCAAACTCATGCAAGAGCACGCAGAAGAACAGCGTCACTATCACTGCCATGGTGACGAGCGCCCCGATCAGACCCCCAGAACCTTGATAGCCGAGAAAGGCGAAGAAAGCCAGGAGCAATAAGAAGGTCCAGTGAACCTTCACGTCTATACCGAACGCCCGTCCCATCTTAAAGGAGCTACCCATGTTGTTGGAGCTATTGTACCCCGGCTACGGATAGTAATCACGATACTCGACAGCTTTATCGGAGGCCCCTGCTAGAATCCCTGGCATGGAGAAGAGTCTGTCCGATTACAAGCTCATTGTGGAGACCTCCAAACTCACTGTGGTCGCGAAAAGCCTCAGAGAGGCCGAAGTTGTAGGGGTGGACATCGAAACCACGGACCTCTCACCCCGGGATGGCCGAATGCGCCTCTTGCAGCTCGCCACTCCCGACGAGACCTTCGTTGTAGACGCGTTCGAGACCGGGGATCTCGCGCTGCTCAAGGAAGTTTTAGAGGATGGACCGGTGAAGGTGTTGCACAACGCTAAATTCGACTATGCCTTTCTGAAGGCCGAGTACGGCATCTCGCTCGCCCCTATCTTCGATACCATGCTAGCCGCGCAACTCCTAGATGGCGGGGAGCAAGGGCCGTCGTATGCGCTGGAGAGGGTAGCGGAGCGATACGCAGGTGCCGAGTTGGACAAGTCAAGCCGGAGAGAAGATTGGTCCGAAGAACTCTCAGAAGCCCAGATCGAGTACGCCGCCAGGGACGCCGCAGTTTTGTTGCCGCTTCATAGGCGGCTCGCGGAGGAGCTGAAGGACGAGAAGCTCGTCCGGGTCTCGAAGATAGAGTTTCGGGCTGTCGCAGCCTTAGCCGAGATGGAGCTCGCGGGGATTAAATTAGACGTGCAGAAGTGGAAGGAGCTCGAAAGAACGGTGCGGAAGCGGCGGGACGAGACAGCTTTGGCACTAGAGAAGCAGTTTCCGGCACCAGAGGGGGTTTTACCACTTGAGGGGTTAGGCCCACGGCTAAACCTGAACAGCCCCCAGCAGATAGCGGATGCCTTCCACTCTTTGGGGATAGAGCTCGCCGACACAAGGGTTTGGACGCTCCTCAAGGTAAACCATCCTGCCGCCCGGCTCCTCCTCGAGTATCGCGAGCTTCAAAAGAAGCTCGGCACCTACCTTGAGACCTACCCGAGCTTCATCCACCCTAAGACCGGACGCATTCACGCCAATTTCCTGCAATGCCGCGTGCCCACGGGTCGGTTAGCTTGCACGAGCCCAAACATTCAGCAGGTACCACACGAGGACGAGTTTCGCAGTTGCTTCGTTGCACAACAGGACAATACGCTCGTGATCGCGGACTATTCTCAGATCGAGCTTAGGATCCTGGCCGAGTTTTCCGAAGATCCTAGCTTCATCTGCGCCTTTCGGGAGGGTGAGGACTTGCATCGGGTAACAGCAGCGACGATGTTCGATGTGAAAAAGGACAAAGTTACCAAGGAGCAGCGTTCGGCGGCAAAGCGTATAAACTTCGGTCTCGCCTATGGGCGGGGGGCGAAGAGCCTCTCTGCCCAGCTCGGTACGGACGAGGAGCGCGCGCGCGCCTTAATAAACGAATATTTCGCCAACTACCCCAAGGTGCAGCGTTATCTGCAGGAGACCGCGAACGAGGCTATGAGGACGCGCACCTTGAGGACACTCTCGGGACGGGTACGGAAGTTCGGGGACCCTTCGACGCTCGACTCGATGGCCAAGGGGGCCATGCGACGGGAGGCAATGAACTACCCGATCCAAGGCACGAGCGCCGACATCGCTAAACTGGCCCTGGGCTACATCCGCGAGGAGCTAGAGGGCCTCGACGCTCGACTGATAAACTGCATCCACGACGAGTTCGTCGTCGAGTGCCGTCAGGATCTGGCCAAGGAGGTCGCCGCAAAGACGAAAGCCGCCATGAAAATGGCCGGCACGGTGCTCCTCGAAAAAGTTCCGGTCGAGGTCGAGGTCGAGGTTTCACCCGAGTGGCGCAAATAGTAAATGAATACGCTAATCCTACGAGAGGAGTTCCATTTGACCGAAGAAGCGCGCGGGGTTGGCGGCGAGAAGCTGGACCCTGAGGCCAAGGGCGAAGCCGAGCCCATGAACTGGGCGTGCACCATCTGTGGCTATCACATCGAGGGCGTCCTGCCGGAGAAATGCCCCGACTGTGGAGCGGATCAAGAGGAGTTTGATAACGTACCCATCCCTGGGTTTTGAGCTGTCGTATGGGAAGTGTGCCGTTGAGGGCACGAAAGAGCCCGCTCTCCTAGAAGACTAGTCCCTTGACGCTCGGGGTGTCTGACGGCTTAGGCTTGGCCTTCGGCCTCATACTCCCGTAAGAAGCCCTCGAAGAGACGCCTATGGCCCTGCTCATCGTGTAAGATCTCTATGACCATATCCTGGGTGACCGGGTCGGCCCCCTCAGTCATCTCCACAATCTTCGTGTAGTGCTCTATAGCTCCCCTCTCAGCTTCTATAACCCCCTTTATAACGTGCACGACGTCAATCTGGTTCTCGGGAGGCTGAAGGTAGGTCTGCTCAGCGTTGAAGTCCATCGAGCCGGGGACCACTCCGTAGAGCTCCTTTATGCGCTGAGCGAACTGCTGGGCATGGTCAAGCTCCTCCTGGATATCCTCTTCGAGCGACTCCTTGACCTCTTGGGCCCTGACGCCATCGGGGTTTATAGAGTTGGTGACGTAGTTGATAACGGTTTCGAGCTCCATGAAGTAGGCCATCTTCAAGAGCTCTATTATCTCTTGCCTTTTCTGGGTCATCTCCTCAGAGAGAATTCCCTCTCCGGTTCTTCCGGTCTCCATGCCTGGCACCTCCTTGAGATTGCTGTTCGTACTTGTACCTAACCTTATGTTACCCCCGAAACCGGGGATCTATAACCACCGAACGGTTCCGGCATCCCGCGCCTACGACTCGGGCTCCTCGACACCGTTCTCGCATCCGTTCCCAGAATGCGGTGCCGTACCGCTGAGTCGGAACTGATGCACGAACTGTCGCAGGCGGGGCTCGTTGGCCCCTTCGAGAGCGAGCTGATATCCTCCAAGCGCTGGGAACCACCGGCGCGTACAGGCCTGGGTAAGGACTGACCAGCACGTACTCTTCCCGGGCTAACCCGCGCAGAATGTTCACCTGCTCGGTTGGTAGCTCCGGCCGGTAAGCTGCCCAAGCGGTCCCGTGGTCCATACAGTGGACCGCCCCATCGTTTTGGATGGGGCGCTGTAAAAGCCGCACTTCTGCCAGCTCGGCGCATGGTCTCCGTGCCGGTGTCTCTTCCTGCTCCTCGGGCTCCACCACCTCATCGCTGCCCCCACCGTTTGCTACTACAAATGGTAAGTATCATAAGCACCGCAAGCATGAGCAAGGTCACCAGCCCTAAGGATGCCGAAGACGCTCTAGAGCGCACCCGCGAGTAGATCGAGGAGACCCCCACTGCCTGATGGTGGGCAAACGTCCTAGCCCCGACAAGTCACTATCTCTTCATAAGAGCAGCGCCGCTCTCTGAGCAGGTGCGGACGCTTGAGGGGCTTTAATCAGCTCCGATGAGGATATATACCGGGTGAAGAGGGCGCGCAAAAACAAGCTAGCAGGCGCGTAAGAGGTCGCCTGAGCCATGCGGCTTGTGTCCTATGCTCGCAGCTTATAAGAAAAGAGCTCGGAGGCTGCTCCGGGCTCTTTGATAGCCAGGGTTTCTTACTAGCAGGTGAAGGAGCTACCGCACCCACAGCCACCCGAGACGTTCGGATTATTGACGGCGAAGCCAGCGCCCATGAGGTCTTCCTTCCAATCAAACTCGCTGCCCATAATATAGGGGAGGCTCATGGCGTCGACGAGTATCTTTAAGCCCTTAGTCTCGATGACCTCATCGTCATCGTTGATTTCATCGTCGAAATAGATCGAGTACTGAAAGCCGGAGCAGCCACCGGGTCTGACAGCGACCCGCAGGGCGAGGTCCTCCTCGCCTTCTTGGGCTATGAGCGCCTTAACCTTGTCGGCAGCCTTATCGGTAATCGATATAATCGTAGTTTTTTGATCCATCAGCACCTCCAGAGAATGCTGTTGCTAGTCTCGTTAATAAGGAGATTATTACACTGCCGCCCGCGCAAATCAACGCGAACTTTGCCCAGCTCGCTCATTTGTACCTTTCTCAGAGCGTTTCAATCCCTTCTTCTACGCAAGATCTTCCCAAACCTGGTCCGGTACGCCGCCAAGACCCAACGCCCTCGCAGGAGTAGCGAAGCTGGGTTGAAGGCTCCTAGGGCACGCTTCCACCGCGGGAGCTTTTCGTATTCGCGGATGGCCCTGTGGTAGGCGTCTATTACGTTCAAGTGTGGATCCGGTGCGTAGAGGCTCTCCGAGTAGGCCCACGCGAAGTCACGGAATGGTTTCGCCTTGGCCCCGGCGAGATCAGCGAGGAGAAGCAACCTCTCAGTCGGAGTAAGGGCCGGCGAGTCTGCAATGGTAGCCCTGGCCCGATTCGGTGGCAAGATGTCCCGTAATCGCGCCGTGAGATCCTGGTATAGGTCGTCCGGTCTCCCACGAACGGCGAGCAGCTTCTTGATAAGCGGCACCGCAGCGATTAGGAGGGCGAGCAAGAGTACTAGCGAGAGCACATACGCGTAAGGTGCGGCGGGTTCCGGGGAGGCGACGCTCTCTCTGGCCTCGGTGGAGCTCTCCTCCTTTTCGGGCGTTGGTGGTTTGGAGGGTTGCTGCGTTTGCACGGTAGACGGACTCGCAGGGAGAACACCTACCTGAGTGATCAAGGGATCAGGGCGAGGCGCATTTGCCTCCATGGCACTCGGGATAGAGAAGCCAGGGGTTGGTTCGAAGGGGTACCAGCCAATCTCAGGGAAGTAAACCTCGACCCAGGTGTGTATATTAGAGCCGGTGACGAGGTACTGGTTACTCTCGACCTCCTTACCTGTGGTGGCCCCGTAGACGAGCCTGGAGGGGACGCCGAGTTCACGAGTAAGTAGTACCATAGAGCTCGCGAACTGAGTACAGAAGCCCTTCTTATCCTCGCCGAGGAACCTCTCTATGGCCTTATCGCCTCGGTTGTAGTTTACGTCCAAGCTGTAGGTAAAGCCGCCGTCGCGGATTAGATATCTCTCGATGGACCTCGCAGCTTCATAAGCCGTTTGTGGGTTGTAGTCTTCTTTGATCTTTTCTGCGGTTTTGGGTAGCACCTCGGGTCGGTTTTCGGGAAGCTGAAGGAACTTATCTCGGATAGCCTCCGGATAATTGCTGCCGGCAGCTTCGAGCTGGGCAGTAGTAGGCTGCGGTATCTGGGAGACAACCCCGTAGGAAGAGTCTCTAGTGAGGGGGCGCGGGGAGGTCCAAGAACTGTCAGAGTGCTCCTCGGCGTCGGGTACCGAGACACCAGAGATACGGTAACCCCCAAAAAAGATGCTCGTCTC
>JAFAPF010000162.1 GCA_019247245.1 Rubrobacter sp.
CGATGGACATCGTTGCCGACGAGGAACTCCTCGCGTAGGTTCTCATCGCCTGAGAGGATAGCCAGGATCTTAATCTCGATTTGAGAGAGGTCCGAGACCACTAGCTTGTAACCCGTGGGGGCTACGAAGGCCTTCCTGAGGCTCGGCGGTATCCCTTGAAGGGGTGGATTCTCGCAGCTCATGCGGCCGGTCTTGGCCCTGAGTTGATTCCACTTGGCGTGGATGCGGCCGTTGGTGACCTTGGTGTTCCTAAACCGCTTGTAGACATCGAGAGATCTTTCGGGTATCCCTGGCAGCTTGGCGGAGGTTAAGGTTCAGTTCTTGCTTACCGGAGTACCCATGTCCTCGGATATCCATTGACACACTCGGTGGGTTCGGGAAAGCGCCGGAATGTTGTGCCGGAAGAATTTGTGGTTCATCGTCCAGCCATGAATGAGGAAGATAGGGCTACCTCGTCCTTGGTCCGTGTAGTAGATAGGCACTCCGTCCTCGGCAGCCATGAACGGCATTCTCAGATCTCTTTCCCCGGTAGAGGCGTTTCCGTCTCCCCGCCTTGGCTTCGGTTTGTGCCTTTATTGTAGTGCTGGTTATATAAAGGAGACAAATCCGGGAACTTCGAACAACCTCAGCATGGTGGTGAGGGTGCTCTCACTATCGCTACTGGAAACGGAAGCGGAAAGGGATTAACACACCCACGCTCCCAAGTGGACCCTGATTAAATCGCACTGCAAGGCGCTGTCAGGAACAAGGGATAGAGAGCTGGCACCAGGCGAGGAGAGATACTGCTGCTCTTAAGCAACACAACAGTTAAAGGCTGTTCTAGGAAGACTACAGTAAGGACAATGTGCGACTCTATGTTAGCTTGCGGAAAGAATCAGAGTTATTGCGGTGAGGGAGTGGTGTCCTGCGGCACGTCGACGCGGAGGAAAGCGCATAGAGGATTCCAGCCTTTTGGTGACCGAAGCAAGGGTGACGTTATGCTGCTGAGAGTAAGATAAAAGAGGGGAGGCGGCTCTGTGCCTATAGATCCATCCAAAGTCGGAGAAGTAGCAGCTGAGTTAATGGATATCCTTGAGACTACCTACGGGGAAGACGCTGAGATATCAGCGGTAATGCTCATTACAGCCGTCACTCACGAGAACGGAACAAAAACCACAGTTCATCATAACGCCAGTCCGGGTATGCCGGTACATGAAGGATTGGGGCTGCTCATGTTTGTGCAGAGTCTTATAGCTAGGGGGGCGAGGTAACCTGTACGGTTGAATTTGAATTGCGAAACGCCCTGGTCCTAGCGGAAAGATCGATTCTAACGAATGCTGCTATCACGTAACTAATTCAGAAATTCGCACTCCCAGCCACGAAATGGAAAGGCCTAAGATATGTCACTCTATGCCCTTAACCTGTTCGACCTCGCGAACAACGACCTCTACCTACGTTACTCGCGGCGCTCGCCGGAGGCTGTGGCAAAGTATGGTGGCAGGGTTGTTGCCTTGGGGCTTCTCGACGAAGCTCTTGAGAGCGAACCTGGGCTCGAGCCGCGCACCACGATGATTCTTGTCGAGTGGCCCTCGCGTGAGGCTTTCCGCTCCTTTTTGGAGGATCCAGAGTTCGAGGACCTTCATCCTCTCCGAGAGGATGGAACGCGCAACTACCTATGGTGGACCTATGAGCGTCTTGAGGATCTCAGGCCTATCTTCGCCCTTAATAACCGCTGAAGCACAGACCAATAACCATCTCCAAAAGGACAAATTCGATCTACAAGAACTTCCTCAAGTACTATATGCACAATATCTGAGGAGAAAAGCTAACGTGGAAAATCTAAAGAGCGAGATTGCGGCGTTCATTGCCGAAAGGGATTGGGAGCAGTTTCACTCTCCAAAAAACCTCGCTATGGCTCTTAGTGTGGAGGCATCAGAGATCGTCGAGCACTTCCAATGGCTCACTGAGGAGCAGAGCCGCAACGTGCCTCCTGAGAAGCTAGCAGAGGTAAGGGAAGAGATCGGCGACGTGATGATCTACCTGACGGAGCTGGCTGAGAAGCTAGGGATTGACCTGGTGGAGGCTGCTAGGGTGAAGCTGGAGATAAACGCGCACAAATACCCTATAGAACTCGCCAAAGGGAAAGCTTCCAAATACACAGAGTACCGGTGATGTCCAAAATATTCTTATTCACACATGGCTTTACTTCAAAACGCTCCTCGGCTCTTCTTAGGCCTTTAGTAGAGGCGACAGTAGCCTCCTTAGTGTAGGCTGAGGTGGCTGGGTTCGGGCAGAAGGGAATGATTCAAATGATGGACCATGAGAGGACAGAGAGGGAGCTTCAGGAGGTTTTTGAAGAGATCCAGCGCTCTTACGAGGCTTTGGTCAACAATGCTCTTGAAGCTCAAAAGCAGACCCTTGAGCTTGCTCATAGTTTGTATAAGAGTTCGGCAGAAGCCCAATCCCAAAGTACGCGTGCCACGCTAGGGCTTTGGCTAAGCAGTCTAGAAACCATCGTGAGGCCTTGGAGGCCTTAGTTAAGAAGTCAGAGGAAGCTTTCATGAAAGTGCTCAAAGCCCCCTATGATGCCCACCACAAGATTGAGGAAGCTAGAGCAGATCTTGAGGACCTAAGCTCTGAGGAGAGTTACAGAAAGTAAGCAAGGCGTAAGAGGAGCTTAAGAGAGGAGTCAGGCTAAGAGCTCTGGCTCACTTCTCATGCCCCAGCCTCCTAGAGGCGATGGAACAACTCTCTATGTAATATAGCGGCCTTCATAATTATTGATCTAACGGACAGTGGAAGGCGCAAACATCAATCTCATCACAAGCCGTTGCGCTAAAGGGAAATCTTTTCCATCGGGACCAGGGTACGTCTCTAGAGATTTCGACGTTCATGTCTTCAGGCCGCAACCTTTACTGCGATTTTCTCCCATTAGCCTAAGGGTCATAAGTATGCTCATAGCCGGGGGGTATAAATCGAGAGCGGGATGCTGCCCTGATGCTGTCAGGCTCTATTGTCGGAAATCTAGGCTAGCCGCCCACCACACCGACCGTACTAATGCCTTCGCTTGGTAGCTCTAGCTCTTCCACGCGTGTATATACCATCACCCCGGTGGAGTAGTCGTACGTCGTCCTTAGAGAGGACGTGGTGGACGTCGGCGACTCGCGGGTACCGATGCGGCCCTAGCTGGGGCCAGTCCCTCGGGTGCAAGACCTCGCCTATGCTGATAGCGCCAAATGGCGTTTTTGTACTTCGGGACTTACATCTTGCCTCTAGCCTACTGCCAATCCTGGGCTACTTCGTTATCGTCTCCCCAGCACGTAAATCCGGGTCCAGGGCGCCCCTACACTCAGAGTGGTGGTTCGTGGTAACGAGGGTGGGGGCTTCGCAGCAGAGTGTGAGCAGCCACTTTGGCCACACCCATGGCAGTCGCGTATTTCTTCATCTTCGATAAGGCGCTCTGGGCTTCTTTTAGATGCTCCTCCATGAGCTGGATACGCCGGTGTAGCTCTTCGCGCTCTCTATCCTCAAGGGTGGCTCGTACCAGCTTGAGATGCGCTATCCCAGTTTTGGCTTCGACTATTGTGGCCTTTAGGTCTTCTATCTCGGTCACATCACTCCTGAGATTCTCACTCTTTACAAGTGGTCAGTTTAGCTTAGCACCACTTTGAGCACCACTTTGGCTCCACGCCCAAGCTGCCGTTTAGCTAGTAAGCATCGATGAGAGCAAAAACGAAATGCTCGTTGCTGGATCTCATCGACGTACTGTCGTCGAAATATCCCATGTGTGATCTGATCTCTTCTTATTGTTATGTTTTATCCGCAACCTAGCTATTTTCTGCAGCGCTTGGCAGGATTCTAGCCTGCGCTCCCGGATTAGAAAGCGTCAGCAGCTTAGTAAGAGCTTATGATATAGGAGGCGGGTTGCCTCCGGGAGTCTGTCTCGAAACTCCGCAACGTTGCCAAGTATCGATACTTTGGTTTCGGTATAACTTTTGATACAGATTTGTAAGCGCAAAAGGCGGGTTTTGATACTCATGGTTGTACTCTGCTGAACACGTCTCAAACGCCCTTTGTTTCTTTTACAAATTACGGAGGCAAGCCCTCAGTGAGGCTCGCTCGGAGTGCGATGAGGCCTTGCAGGTTGCCATGGATCGAGTAGCAAAAAGGTGAAAAGAACTAAAGAAATCTCAGGACGATAGAAGTAGTGCGCTTACCGTTTACGTTCCTTATCGTATTCCTGTGGGAATGCCTTCAGAAATTCCCTTGCGGCCCGCGCTGCGGCGCGCGCCGCAGCGCGCCCTATCGCACGGACCTCTTTGTTTTCTTTTAGCTTGTTGGCGTTTCCTATAGCCTTCCTTATTGGTTCTATCATTGCTCTCCTCTGGAGTTATAGTTGGTAGCTAGACTTTTACCCAGCTCTTAGTTGACTACTATTACATAGCAAGTTCTTTTACCCTAGAGTCACAGTCGTTTCACATAACGATGGTGCTGACAGCCCTTGTTTAAGGAATATGGAAGATGTAGTTTGGCAGTAGTCCGTCAAAACAAACTGAAACATCCAGCAACGTAAGATTCGGTTGCTGTCGTTTCGCACTCCCATAGGTACAATGATGATGTTGATGTAAGTAGAGCATGTTTACAGGAAGCGGGCACTCACGGTGTCAGCCGAAGACTTGCCACACGCCACACGGCGATTCAGAACGAGCGTCCTCGCAGGAATCTAACCAGGAAACGCTCTAACGTTTGCCAAGCATTTGTAGCTTCTGCCAAGAAGAGCTTCTGGTAGAGCCCGAAATGCTCCTAAAGGCGTGGTTCGAGCTAGTCTTCCTAAGACCGAGAAGCTGAAGGACATCCTGGGCTTGTCGGAGGCAGACCGGCGGGGCTTACGGAGTACAAAGCCAGCCTCAGACGGGCCTGGAGCAAGCTGGTAACGTCGGGTGGACGTTTCTAGAGAAGGCTAGTGATGCACCTGGCGTAGTGCCTAATATCACTTCACTATATTACCCTTGCCCAATACTGCGCAGGGTGGTCGAGAGATGACGACATACGTACGAAAAAGAATGTTGGGTAGGACGCATACTATCAGCTAGTCGAGTACCGCCGGGTAGATAGCAAACCACGGCAGAACGTGCTGGTTCACTTGGGTAGACGCTTGGCCGTCGAATTTGCCTTAACTGAGCGGCCACAGGCGATCAAACGTCTACGCTACTTTGCTCAAAGTAAATGGGAGAAAGCTGAGGGTCTTTCTGGAAGCCCCGCTACTAGGACGATACGGCGGAGCGCCTTGAAAAGAGTGGAAAAAGCAAAGCGACGATCTGCCAGTGTAGAGACCATCCTAAAGAAGCTGCGAGTACCAAGGAAACAAGGCGTTATGTAGTGCCTAACCATGCTGCAACATTTTAGGCACTAAGCCGGTTAACTGCGAATAAGAACCACTCTATGCTGTGCGGTGAATAAGAGGGTGAGAAAAAGGGTTGGGAGCATGCCTGCTTCAGGCGGCTATATAACGCGGAGGACGTCTGCATAAGGGGGACACACCGCAGACGCCTTTTGTACTTCCTTTGATATCGGCCAGCATGGGTCTAGCAGTCGGTACCGGCCAGGTTAGCGTTGGCGTAAGCCGCTTCCCTGATGAATAGGGCTAGGCCCGGGACTAGCGCATCATAGTGGGCCCGGAATCGCTCCTCGTTGAGGTACATATCAGTCAGCCCGCGGTGGATGTCATAACTGCAGTCGTAGAACCAGCAGGTGATGTACTGGCGGTGCGCCTCGGCGGCAGCCAGGGCTTCGTCGCTATCCGGCGCCGAGCCTGCAGCGAGGGCTGCGGCGAGGTTTGCATGCACTTCCTCCTCCTCATACTTGATCTGTTGCCAATCTTCCTTGGTGTAGCTAGCGACACGGTGCTGGGACTGCCGGTAGGCCTTGGTGCCGCCCCAGCGTTGCTCTGCCTCCTCGCCGTAGTCCTCAGGGTGAAAGTCACCGAAGACCTCGAATCGCTCCTCCGGCGTTAGTCGTATACCTATCGTCTGTGCCTCCATTTCTTAATCGATAACCTCGACCATCGCGCAACCGCTTGGTCCTCTCTGTCAGCAACTCACGCTGGCGGTGCAGGTGCCTAACCACGTCAGTGCATGGGTCGTCCACGATAGTTGCGATCTCTTCCAAGGTGAACCTCAGTTCTCGGTAGAACAGGATCCGCTGCAGGCGCTCCAGATCGGCTTCTTCGTAGATGCGATAGCCAACCGCACTACGTCCGCTAGGTGATAGCAGCCCAATCTCGTCGTAGTGGTGCGACGTCCGGATCGTCACACCGGCGAGACCTGCCACCTGCCCGCCGAGTAGCTCACGAGTCACCTCCTTTGCATCGAAATATAAAGCCTCACGCAACGTCAGGGTCAATAGACTACCTGTGCCGAAGGCTAGTGCATCTGATGGAAGCTGTCAGCAAGGCGCTAGATACAATAACCACCTAAGATACACGTGTACTCCCGAATATACAAAGCAAGGCTGCCAAAGCCCTTGAGGACACCTTCTCGCAAGCTACTGCTGCCATCGCCTCTGACAAGAGCATCGAGCTTCTCTTTGCTGTCGATTTTTGTATTTTTGCAGGTATTTTATGATGTCATGAAGGTAGGACTCAAACTCACACCCCCCGAAGGGAACCTGATTTTGAGTCCTAGCCAGTTCGTGTATCGTTGTTATTGGTTGCTTGAAAATTGGCCTATCTAAGTCGAATAATTCCGTATGAAGTTACTCATTGTTCACTGTTGTTTGTGGCAGGTTGGTGTATTAATTGGTGTAGTTAGGGTGCGCCGGGTTCGGTGTCCGGTAAGCGGAGGAGGGTAAGGTCCTACTGGCAGACGACCACACGATCCACAAGGAGCTTGCGGGGACGCTAGCCTCATCTCACGGGGATGAAGTGGGAGGTGGTGGACAAGATGAGCACCGTCCGGAGAAGAGGCTGTTGCCCTGGCTCAGGAAAAGAATCCCGACGTGATGATCATGCGATAAGACCCTCAAGCAGGCAAAGGACACCTCAAGGGCATAACCCACGAGCAGTTATTGTTTGGATGGATGCTTAAACCAAGACGATTCTCTGAGAAGCCCGTCCTTCTCGGCGATTCGGTTACAAGGGCAACCTTAACATCCTAATGGTGTGATAGAGTCAGCAAACATTACTGAGACTTTTGCTGCGTCTTCACGAGCCTCCTGTGGTCGCGTTGGGTGGCAGGAAGGATTTTGTGAATGACAAAGATCATCGTGCGCCTCGAAGGGCACTACGAAGTCAAAGAAGCCCTATTTAGCAGAAGCTATGAGTGGCATCCGGCCTACGTCACCATCAAGTGCGACTGCGGCGAGGAGCTGACCTTGTCTAGCACTACCAGCTCTGCTGCATCTAGCTGCCAGTGTGGTACCGACCACAGCGCCATTATCCAGGATATCCAAGCACGAGAAGGGCGCTTGAGGGGTGAGGTCACCTACCCCTGGCAATACGATGCCAAAGAGCAAGCACAACAGCACTTGCACGACGAGGCCGCTTATCCTGAGAGCTCACCGTGGCGCTATAATGACGTTACCTCGCCCAACAACCATGTATAAACTACGCTCCGAGGGCTGGGAAGATCGTACGTGGGACCAAGAAGCGTGGAGTGAACCGGAAGCCATTCGGCTCTTGGAGGAGGCCGGCGAGCGAGTGGCGGCGTTTGAGGCAATGGGGGCACGGATGCTGAAG
>JAFAPF010000252.1 GCA_019247245.1 Rubrobacter sp.
TCCGAGAGCTCTGCATGCCGGAAACCGAGTCTCCGAGAATGTGACTTTTCAACAGTTGGATGAATAGCGTTTATCGCTTCTTACGGCTAGCCCTAAGCACTAGGAATAAGCATAATTAGCACCTGCCACACATGTCAGTACTGAAGAGTCCTGCTCTAGGGAAGGAGCTTCGAGATGAGCACCACCGTCGCCGAACGGCCGGGCGCCCCTCGCGAGGGCTTGCTCGCCCGATATCCGCTGGTCTTCTTCTTCATCATCGCCTTCGCTGGCACATGGCTACTCGAGCTGCCATATCTGCGCTTCGCAGATGGTGCTGGCCTCCTGCCGTTTGGCTGGCCCATACCATTCGTGGTCGGTGGCGTCATTCCTCCCTTTACGGGGCCATTCTTAGCGGGGTTCATCATGGCGGGTGTTACCGAAGGGCGGGCGGGCATACTCCGCTGGCTGCGTCGGATCGTGCTATGGCGGGTGGGGCTTCGGTGGTACCTGTTCGCCCTCATCGGTATCCCCGCGGTCATGGTGCTCGGCGCGATCGTCCTGCCGGGAGTGTTGGCATCGTATCAAACGCCTGATCTTTCGTTGGTGCTTGCCTATCCCGTCAGCTTCATTGTATCGACCATCATCGGAGGACCACTGGGCGAAGAGCCTGGCTGGCGCGGTTTCGCGCTGCCTCGCCTGCAGCGGCTATACGGTCCTTTGATCGGCAGCCTCATCCTCGGGCCTCTCCACGTCTTTTGGCATCTGCCCCTATACTGGCTTCCGGAATGGGGCACACCGAGGGACACTTTCCTCGACCTAGTTTGGTATTTTTTGGCTGGCTTCGCTGCGACCTTCATCTATACGTGGCTCTTCAACAACACGAGGGGCAGTGTGCTTCTCGCCATCTTGATGCACGGGTCCTTTGACGCGTTCTTCGTAGAACGGCTCTTTCTCGCACCTATCGCGGCCAGCCTCTTGGGGTTGACGATCGGGCTTGGGGTGCTGGCGTTGCTGCTCATAATCTTAACGCGAGGGCGGCTGGGTTACGAGCGCTACCTGCAAGAAGTAGAAGAGGAACCTGAGTCAACCACGGCCCAGACATGAGTACGAACGTCGGAGAGATGCCCTAAGAAAGAGAGTGCAACGATGCTGATGCGGCAGATCATAACTGTGCCGCGGCTTACGATGCTGTTGCTCGCGGCAGTCGTGGCTCTCTCGCTGCCGGCGTGCGGCAATGGTAATAGCACGTCGAGCGGTTCTACTATGCTGCCGTCCAACGTCATACTCACGCTCAGCGAGGTTAAGGAGATCTTGCCCGAGATGACCCAGGAGACCGCCACTGGCGATGACGAGACCGCTCTGGGCAACCCTACGGGCACCACTAGCGCAACCTACGTCACCGCAGATGGCTCGCAGAGGGTGGTGATCTCTGTGGATCAGTACCAGAGCTCTGAAGAGGCCTCGTCCACCTACCAGGAGGCTGTTCAGGGGAGCAAGGAGGCTCCGGGAGGCGCGGGCGAAAACGTGTCCAATGTGGGTGAGAAGGCATTTATCGGCGTCAGCGCCCAGGGCAACGAGACACACGTTGGAGGCGGCGCGCTGTATGGAGACCTGATCGTAAATGTTACCCTGCAGGGCTACGAGGGGACGAACGAGAACAAAGCCAAGGTCACCCAGCTCATCCGTATGCAAGCTGCTGCTGCCAAGCGGGCGCTGTAGGTTAACGTCCGAGAAGCCTCTTAGCGGTTAGCGTTACATGCAGCACTACGAAGCTACGCTCTGACGGTGCTGTCCTCCGGGACGACCTCCGCCAGGCTGTAACTGCCCGCCTCCTCGCGGAGCATGGCTACCTCATGCCGCCACGGCCAGCTCGAGGGCCAGGCGAAGAGGGTGGAGAGCTGCTCAAAGGCACGCCCGGCTAGGCAAGGCGTCCACCCGTTCCTTTTTGTTGCCTTATACGGTACCGTGGTGTACTGTGATGTTATACATTGTTTAACAACAACAGCAGTGGAGGCGGCTGTGCAAGTAGAGAAGACGCTCAAGAAGGTTGGCGGTTCGGTAGTGCTGACCATACCGCCCGAGATACTGCGTCAGCTACATCTTCGGGCCGACCAGGTCGTCAGGCTGTCGTCGGAGGCTGGGCGTTTCTACGTCGAGCCGGTCGCGCAGAAGCCTGAGCCGGATGCTGTGGAGTTTATGGCGCGATTCACCGAGAAGTACGACGAGGCATTCCGGAACCTAGCGCAGCGATAGGCAAGCCTTGAAGCCTGGCTTGCCTGAAGTCCTCTTCTTTCATACCGTCGTCATACAGCAATACGGTGGCGCAGAAGGTGTGCGTGATCCCGCAGCCCTGGACGCTGCTATAGCACGGCCTTGGACAGCTTTTGCGGGTGAAGAGGCCTTCCCTACTCCGTTCGATAAAGCGGCAGCCATCTGCGAGGCAATCACCAACTACCACCCGTTTGTGGACGGCAATAAACGGACTGGCATATCGACGAGTGCTTACCTGTTAGCTACATTCGGGATAGAACTCGAAGCTAGCTCGCAGGAGTTGGAAGACGTTGCTGTAGATGTTGCTGCCGGTCGTATGAGTGCAGAGGATCTATCTGCGTGGTTCGAAGCGCATACGCACAAAACAGCGTAGTGGAGCCATAGCATCAACCCGCTGCAGTCGCTAAGCAACTTAGCTATGGGTGTGTAACGCACTTCCCTTATTCTGGCTATAAGTCTGCATAACGGGGCCGGGCAATCACCTCCGCCTGGGCCTCTTGTCTTTTGCAACGGTTGCCTCAAATGCACTTTGGGTAGGAAGATGCTGCCTCAACGAAGGCTGGGTTATACTTCTCCAGTATCTACCGTCAACCCGGCCTTTTCTCTTGCCTATAGGCACACCCGGATAGGCATAGGGCTCCTCGTCGAGGGCTTCGGTCCAGCCATAGTCCAATGGCTCCTCCCAGCTGCCCTATATGTTGTGCACGAGGGAATTGGGTCTATCTGGGAGGTAAAGCCCTTAGGTAACATGCGCACTTGGAGGGTGGGAACTCAATCGCTCTTGCCTGGCGTTTTTGTGGTCGGGTGGCCCTTCTCTAGCCTCCGGGCCACCCGTACTACCCTCTGGTTTTAGGGCTGGGCATCCAGCGTCCCAACTGCTCTAAGCAGCCCAGCCCTCTTTGTTTTGCCCATCGGCACACCCGGCTAGGTATGGCATGCTAGCCGCTGTTTCCTTTATCATTGTGAGGCAGGGAAAGGGAACGGGTTCGGCCTTAGCTTTCCGACCGCTTGTAGCCCGAACCCTGCCGGGCTGGCGCCACCCGTAAACAGTCCTTCTGTCACGCCAGCCCGGTTATTCAATTTTTGCAATGTATGAGGCGAGAGCCTTCTGGGTAAGAAGATGCCACCTTCACGAGGGCCGGGCAATGTTCCTCTGATATCGGCCGTTAACGCCCGGCCCTGCTAGTGCCGTCGCTACCTTCGACCAGGAAGAAGTGGCGCCGCACGAAGAAAAAACGATAGACTCCGGCCGGGGTTCTACCATGGGCTGCGGCCTGATTGGTTTACGGGCAAACGGCTCCGGGAAGACACCTTGCCTAAAGCCTCAGCTCTAAAGGAGGTTCTCGGTGTTATTGCGTATCGTGGCTTCGGTACTTATCCCACCCTTAGGGGCTTTCCTAGCAGTAGGTCTCTCTGCACACTTTTTCTTGAACATACTTTTGACGCTTCTAGGTTATCTACCAGGAGCGATTCACGCAGTGTGGCTCAACGTACGATAAGGTTGTGAGGTTCTAGCAGAGTAGGATTCCGGCCCTTTCGCTTCTACAATAGACAGTGGTCATCCACCGGAAGAGCATCGTATCTAGTTGTAAGATGCGGGAAGTTAACTAACCTTTTACTGCTCTTTAACTCAAGAGGATGGGCCTTTGTCTATCATTAGAGACACGATAAACAGAGAGAGGATCCGACGCCTCCAAAAACAATAGTTTTAGAGTCCTCAACTTCCTCTAAAACGCGGATTTCTCTCTTGCATTAGGCTGGGCGGGTTTCTTCGTTACCAATCCGCCCGGCCTTTATATTACGAGGGTGGGTTGGGCTTGCTCCCTCACGCTACCTGTCCACTCACCACCCTCGGATTTTAGGGTCGGGCGTCCTGCACATTCCACGGCCTATACACGCAGCCCGGCCCTCTTCTTTTGCCCATAGATACACCTGGGTAGTTGTAGGCTTGCTATCCGGGCTTTGTCCTTCTCTTCGAGGGAGCCCTGCGGAGGTGAAGACGTGCGTTACGGTGAAATGGTAGTAGTGGTGAGCGTAGGTCTGGGCGCGATCGTGCTGCTCATCTTCTTATCATGGCTGTTTTTAGGGATCCCTCTATGCGAATGGCTCGTCTGGCCCTTATCTTTGCCGGTAGGTACACCCGGCTATAGGTGTTACTCGGGGGGGGCCACTTCGCTCTAGGTGTAGTCCTGTGTATGCATACATAGTACTACATAATGCTTCGGCGCCGAGATTTTCGTGGCGACACGAACTTTCCTATCCGTATCCGGCCGGGCCTATGGCAAATACGGCCATGGCTCAGTGTCGTTGTCCCAGTCGCTAGCCGTTACGCTGGGCTTACTCTGTGTTCTCCTCAAGCAACTCTCTCGTTTGCTGTAGATGTATATGAGCCTGCTCTAGATGATGTAAGGCTTGTAGCGTTAGGTCGCGATTGTCCTCCAAGATCCGCTGCGTTACCTCCGCATGGTAGTGCATCTGTTCGATTTGTTGGCGAAGCTCTTCTAGAAGTTTGCGGTAACCAATATTATCCATAGTCACCTACCGAACCAGCGCTGCCACCAAGAGCGCCGCTCTGTTTCTGGTGGTCCTTTACCCTTATCCGTACCCTCGGCGGGCGTCTCGGGCGATTCTGCGGGCTCTGGTGAGACCGGTGCTTCTATGGCAGGGGTGCGCTCGAGGGCCGCGGCTAGTAGGTGGTCTTTACGCCTAGACTCCTCTTCAAGGTAGCCGATACGGTCGCGTAGTTCTTCGACTAGCTCGTCACGAACGGTCGTTTCGTCGGTCGTTTCGTCAGCGTTCACCCATACGTACAGGCGCCCATCATCGTGCTCAGAGTCCAGTGTTCCGCGTCTAGCACGCATACTTATAGCATCAACCGATATACCCAAAACTTCTGCTGCCGAACGCACATCTAAACGCTGTTTCGTCATCCGTTACCCTCGCGTTCGCTTGTGTTCACCCATGTCTAAACGGCAATACCCCATAGCGTGTCCGCGCTATGTGGTATAGGGCTAGATTGGCTAACCACAATATCTTGTGTGGCTGTCCTGGCGACCGTCAAGTGTAGAATCCTCCGGCGCATACACAACCAAAGGAGCGCAATGTACGAGTGGTGCCACCAACAGTCTGCTAGTCCTTGGGGCCGCACTTGGCGCATCGGCCCTAACCATAGTAGGCACCCTTATTAGAGACTGGATAGTGGCCAAGCGCGAGACGCGCATCTCGCCATCGCAGACCATTCCGGATGACATGAATAATCCCGCTGACCACACGCCTGTCGTCGGCACGCGGGACGCCACGCGACTTCGGGAAATGGGACTCGATGCGCTTCAACTGGGCCTTGGTGAGCCAGAATTGATCAGACATTGGCGGATCCTCCTGCCATGCTTGAATCACGACGCCAAGTTTAGTGGAATCAGGTTTCACCAAGATCGGCTATGCGGAGAAAGTCACCGTTGGACCTAAATCACCTTAAGCATTAGAATCATAATATGACAGAACTGATTTTAACGACCTTCGATTGGGTTCCCGAACTGCCGCGCGGCTACGTCCGCGACCTTCGTGTGAGGTGGGCGCTTGAAGAGGCTGGATTGCCTTACCGCGTCGAAGGAGTTTCGTTCAGTGATCGAGACGCTGACCACTTCGCACACCAGCCTTTCGGGCAAGTGCCATGGCTGACAGATGGCGACGTCTCGATCTTCGAGAGCGGCGCGATCCTACTTCACATCGCGGAGCAAAGCGAGGCGCTGATGCCAACCGAAACGAAGGGACGTAGCGAAGTCATCCAGTGGCTGTTCGCCGCACTCAACTCGGTTGAAATGGCCGCATTGCCGTACTCGATTTTCAAATTCTCCGGCGACGACGAACAGACGGCGGGTCGGCAAGCTCTGGACGCATTTCTAGCCGCTCGGCTTGGTCACATGGAACAAGTTTTGGCAGACCGCACATGGCTGACTGGCACGTTTTCGGTTGCCGATATTCTCATGTCCGATGTGTTACGCTTGGTCGACCATTTCGACGGTCTAGCAGAGTATCCCGCCTGCCGTGCCTATGTTGAACGCGCTACGGCGCGACCTGCTTTCAAGAAGGCCCATGCCGATCAGATGGAGCATTTCGCAGCCGCAGACTGACGAACATCGTGTTTGGGTTCAATGCAGTCATCTGAGGGTTTCAGTCGTTTATGGGTCCTGACCCTAGCTTCAGTGTCCGAGAACGACTCCCTTTATTCACCGAATTACTCATAATGGAAATTCCCGGAAATTCGCATGCAGTATTCTGCATATTCTGCATACAGCGCTTTGCACAATAAGTGATGGTATGCGATGCTAGCAGCATGTACGCCTACTCCAAAGACTTGAGGCTGAAGATCCTCTCCGCCCTCGACCGTGGCGTCCCCAGGAGAGAGGCCGTAAGGACCTTTGGCGTCTCCATCGCGACTATAGAACGCTACGTAAGACGAAGAAGGCACGGTGGAGACCTCGCCCCGAGGTCCTCGCCGGGTCGCACGCCAACCATCGGCTCGAGCGTCGAAGAACGGCGAGCCCTCTGGAAGCAGCTCGAAGAAAACGACGCCGCCACTCTTGAGCGTCACTGCGAGCTGTGGAAGAGCACTCAGGGGGTGAGGGTATCGATCTCGACGATGAGCCGCGCCATACGCAGGCTCGGATGGAGCCGAAAAAAAGATCGATGGGTGCCTCCGAACGAGACGAGGCAGCAAGGAGTGCTTGGCGAAGGCGGGTAAGGCTTCTCGACCCGAGGAGGCTCGTCTTCGTGGATGAATGCGGGACGAACATAGCCCTTGCCCCGCTGTACGCTAGGGCCCCCAAGGGCGAGAGGGCTTTCGGCAAGGCTCCCCGTAACTGGGGCAAGAACGTAACGCTCATCGCCTCGCTTTCCGCCCAAGGAATGGGAGCGACGATGAGCTTTGAGGGAGCTACCGACGGGGTGGCCTTCGAGACCTACGTGAAGCACTTCCTGGCTCCCACCCTAAAAGAGGGGGAGGTCGTGGTGATGGACAACCTCCAGGTCCACAAGAGCTCTCGGGTTAGAGACCTAATCGAAAGAGCGGGAGCCAGCGTTTTGTTCTTACCGCCCTACTCACCGGACTTCTCGCCCATCGAAGAAGCCTTCTCGAAGGTCAAGGCCATCTTACGTCGGGTCGGGGCCCGCAGCCGCGAGGCTCTGCTGGAAGCGATGGGTAAGGCACTCGATGCAGTAAGCCGACAAGATGCTTTGGGCTGGTTCAGGCACTGTGGCTACGACGTTGCCCATCACTCGTTATGAAAAGCGCTCTA
>JAFAPF010000408.1 GCA_019247245.1 Rubrobacter sp.
CCTAAGAGCCTGTTTGGTAAACAACAGGGTTGGACTTGGAGGAGCTAAATCTGCTTCTTTTACACCCAGAACAGCCTCATGTGAGCTCTTTTTGCAGGGTAGCTCCTCGGTTTCCGAAGCTTTTCTACCGAAGAAAGCTATTGAGAGAGGTCCTCCACGTACGCTAGAACCCGAGAAAAGTTTAACCCTCACCTTTACCAAACAGGCTCTAATCCTACAGTGCCACTTTCAACTAAGCTATGAATTCTCGCTCTCATCCTCAGAACTGGAGCACCTTTACTATCCGCTGCCAGAGTCCTTCCTCTCGCCATTTGCGGTATCGCCCGTAGACCGTCGGCCACGGCCCGAACTCCTCTTCCGGCAGATCTCGCCACGAGCCACCACTTCCGAAAACCCATAGCATCCCTGCCAGTACTGTACGATTGTCTTTTCTCGGCCGTCCCGTGCGCGGCTTCTGCGGTGGCATAAGCGCCCTGACGAGCTCCCAATTCTTGTCGGTCAGAAGAGGGGCGGATATCCGGGTTGAGAGGGGCATCGTCGTCGTCGACGTCGTGGGGGCGGGTCGTGCGGGCTCCAGTAGTCGCCCTCGGGGAGGCTGGTGTTTTGCGGCGTGAGCTGCCTTGTGGCAGCGCTTAGCCACCGCTTGGTGTGCTCTTCTCCATAGCGACCACCCCAGCCTAAAGTCCTGCTCTTCAATGGGTCCCGTCATCGCCAGGATCACTCTGCGCACCTCTGGCACGCTCGGCGAGATCAGCTCGGGGTAGGGATTGGGATTGAGGTTCCCCCTTTAGCGGCTCCTTGCTCGTCGTCGTGCTCTGCTACCGAGCGCAGTACCACCAGGTAGGCGTGGGCCAATAGGCAAAGGGTGACGTGCCGGTGCCAACCATCCCACTTCCTAACCTCGTATTCGTCCAAGCCGACCTCACCCTTGGCTGCCTCGAAACAATCCTCGATGGCCCAGCGTCTGCCTGCGATCCGGATCAACTCCTTGAGGGATGTTTCGGCCGGCCCGTAGGCTAGATAGTAGGCGTATTCGCCGAGATCCTCGATGCTGCGCCGCACCAGCAACCAGCGTCCTGCGCCGACTGGGCTCGTCTTCTTCTTCTCGGAAACCGGATCGAGATCGGGGAGCGCCACGCAGGCCCAATCGTAGAGCCTATCCCCTTTGCTCCCTGCCCCGGCCGATACCTGAATCCAGGCCTCTTCCGGCAGGCTAGCGGCCACCATCTGCGCCTGCCTCTGATGCCCTTCGTGGTAGACACCTTGAGTTTCGGGCACCGCCAGCACGTAGTAGCACCCCTGTTTTTCGAGCCACCCTCTAAAGCCCCTCGCTGTGCCGTAGACCGTGTCCGCGACCACCCATCTCACCGGCATCTGTGCCTTCAACGCGCGCTGAAGCATGGCCTTTGCCAGCTCGCCCTTGGTAGCGAACCTAACCTCCTCGGGAACTCCGGCCTCGCCCCGACGATCGGGGTCGTACGCCCACTCTTCGGGAAGGTACAGCTCCCGATCGATGAAGGCCGTCCCTTCGCTGCTTGAGTAGCACAAAAACACCCCTACTTGGCAGTTCTCCCGCTTACCAGCGGTCCCCGTGTACTGGCGAGCTACCCCCACACTTTTCTCGCCTTTCTTCAGGAAACCCGTCTCATCGACGATGAGCACCCCGCTCTCTTGGTCGCCCAGGTGAAAGGCTACGTAGTCCCTTAGATCCTCACGCACCCCATCGGCCTCCCAGTGGGCGTCGTTGAGGAGGTGTTGTACCCCTCGGGGTGTCAGCTCGCCGATCGCTTCGGCCATCTGCCAAGCGTTTTTGCGCTTAATGTTGGCGAGCAGCCCGGCGAGGTAGCGATACGCTCGTGCCCTGACCTCGGGCCTTAGGAAATGGTGTGCGATGCACGCATGTAGCTCTTGGAGATATCCTGACCACTGCTCGATGAGCTTTGAGCTTACCCGTTCAGTACCTATCTGTTCTGCATTCATCTCTCTCTCTCCTCTTCCGCCGCTGATGGGTAGAGGATATCGCAGGGTTCACACAAGTGGCACTGTAGGATTAGAGCGTGTTTGGTAAAGGTGAGGGTTGAACCTTTCTGATGTTCTGGGGTACGCGAAGTGCCTATCTACGATGGCTCTCTTCGGTAGAAACGCTTCGAAAACGGAGAAATCTCCCCCTCAAAAACGGCCCACACGAGGCTGTTCTGGGTGGATAAGAAGCAGATTCGGCTTCTTCAAGCCTAACCCTATCACTTACCAAACAGGCTCTTAGAGGTACCAGACATCAGCGCCTTCACAATCTCTTTTTGGTGATTAACGATGACAGAGATATGTCCTTCATCCGGATAATATGCTCCTTCACAATGCACAAGTGGACTTGCATC
>JAFAPF010000418.1 GCA_019247245.1 Rubrobacter sp.
CTCGGAGTAGGCGGCCATTCCGCGGTCGCGGTACTTGTGCGCGAGCGAGTACATCGAGTGGTTCAGCGCGTGGAACCCGGCGAGGGTCACGAACTGGAACTTGTAGCCCATCGCTCCGAGCTCCCGCTGGAACTTGGCGATGGTCGCGTCGTCGAGGTGCTTCTTCCAGTTGAACGACGGCGAGCAGTTGTACGCGAGGAGCTTGTTCGGGAACTCCTTGCGGATGCCTTCGGCGAAGCGCTTTGCCTGCGCGAGGTCCGGCGTCGACGTCTCGCACCAGACGAGGTCGGCATAGGGCGCATACGCGAGGCCGCGCGCGATCGCGGTCTCGACGCCGCTCTTGATGCGGAAGAAGCCCTCCGCCGTGCGGTCGCCCTTCACGATGAACGGGTGGTCGCGCTCGTCGACGTCGCTCGTGAGGAGCTTGGCGCTGTCGGCGTCGGTGCGGGCCACGAGGAGCGTGGGCACGCCGCAGACGTCGGCGGCGAGCCGCGCGGCCGTCAGCGTGCGGATGAACGCAGCGGTCGGGATCAGGACCTTCCCGCCCATGTGGCCGCACTTCTTCTCGCTCGCGAGCTGGTCCTCGAAGTGGATGCCTGCAGCGCCCGCTTCGATGTAGGCCTTCGTGATCTCGAAGACGTTCAAGGCACCGCCGAAACCGGCCTCGGCGTCGGCGAGGATGGGAGCAAACCAGTAAGTGCCGTTCCTGCCCTCGGAGTGGTGGATCTGGTCGGCCCTTTGGAGGGTCTGGTTGATCCTCTTGACGACGTGCGGCCCGCTGTCGGCCGGATAGAGACTCTGGTCCGGATACATCTGTCCCGCAAGGTTTGCATCGGCCGCCACCTGCCAACCACTGAGGTATATGGCGTCCAGCCCCGCCTTGACCTGCTGCATAGCTTGGTTGCCCGTCAGCGCACCGAGAGCCCGCACGTAGTTCTTCTCATGCATCAGCTGCCAGAGCCGCTCAGCACCCATCCGCGCTAGTGTGTACTCGATCTTGACGGAACCCCGGAGCCGCACCACATCCTCGGCCGTGTACGGACGTGTGATCCCCTCCCACCGCGGGGATCTCCACTCTTGCTCTATCTCCGCCACCTGGTTGTTACCATTGAACATCGTCCTTCTCCTTCTAATAGAACGTCTTAACCCACTCTAGGTTCAGTATACACATACGTGCAGCTTGCACGCGACCATAGTGTACACCCTTTCGAGCCGTGTCAGATAGTGCGTCTGCGTGCTGATAAGAGGTGCAGGATCGCAGGCCTGCGCCTGGGGGGTCGCGCCGCTCGCTTCTCTGTCAAGAAGGGTTGGGATCTTTTGCTCCTCTAGTCTAGGTATTCGTAGCCGGGGTAGGTAAGGAACTCGACGAAGTCGTCGTCGGTGGAGATCCGGGCAAAGAGCTCGGCCGCCTTACCGAATTCGTCGTTCCTATAGCGCTCCTCGCCTACGATGCCTTTGATCTTATCCAGCTCCTCGTCGAGTATCTGGCGAAACAGTTCTTCGGTCACCTCGGTGCCGTCGTCGAAGACACCGTTGGGGTTATGAATCCACTGCCACACCTGTGAGCGGGAGATCTCCGCCGTCGCCGTGTCCTCCATGAGACCGAAGACCGGAACGGCCCCGCGGCCCGCCAGCCAGGCACCCAGGTACTGGACACCGACGCTTATGTTGTTGCGGAAGCCCGCCTCGGTGATGTTGCCCTCCGGCTTCTCCAACAGCTCGGCAGCTGTGGGGTCGACGTCCTCACGCTGCTTATCAATCTGGTTCGGTTGCGGCATGATTTCATCGAAGACTTCCTTGGCGGTCTCGATCATGCCCGGATGGGCCACCCATGTTCCGTCGTGCCCGTCGTTCGCCTCTCGCTCCTTATCCTCCCGAACCTTCTGGAAGGCCCACTCGGTCCACTCAGGGTCGTCCCTGCTCGGGATCTGTGCCGCCATACCCCCTATCGCGTGCGCGCCCCGCTTGTGGCAGACCTTGATCGTGTAGAGCGTATAAGCCCGCATGAACGGTACCGTCATCGTCACCTGTGCCCGGTCGGGAAGCAAGAGATTCTTGTTACGGAACTTCTTTATGTAGCTGAAGATGTAGTCCCACCTGCCACAGTTCAGACCCGCCGAGTGCTCCCTGAGCTCGTAGAGGATCTCATGCTCCTCGAAG
>JAFAPF010000261.1 GCA_019247245.1 Rubrobacter sp.
ACCCTACCGAGCCTGAAGATGACGCCCCGCTCGTACTCGTTTACTATGCGCACCGCGCTGGCCAGGATAAATATGACGAACAATATGGCTGCAATCACAACCACTATAGCCCCGACCCCGACCGCCTCCATCTGTATCAAACCCATCTCCGTAAGCTCCTCCTTACCCTAACTCCTGGGCGAATACTCGAGCGCAGGCGGCCCAAAGGGCATCACCACAACTTCTCCGTCTCGAAAACCCACTACCTGTACACTACACCCAACGCCTATCACTCGCTCGCGCTCTTGCTTATGGGCATCCTCGGGTGCGATCGCTGCGACTGCTCGCCACCACTCTCCGTGCACGAACACCCAACCCGGAGAGCCAGTCCCGACCGGCTCCTTGACAATCCCTACCTCCCCTATCATCCCTTCCACACCGGTCGCTACCGGCCTACCTCTAGTTGCAAGCACCTCCCTTAAAGCCCCCATAAGAAGCATTCCCATGAGAACCGCAATCATCCCCAAGATCACCAGCAACACCCAAAAATAAGGGCCCGACGCATCGAAAAGTATCAAGACCCCGAGGACGAGCGCCCCAAGCCCTCCCACGGTGGGCAGCCCGTGGTTGGTTACCTTCAAATCCACCACGAGCAGCGCCAACGCCAAAAGGACCAGGGCTGCCCCGAACCAGTTCACCGGCAGAACTACCACATTCCTTTCCCACTACCATCCGGAAATACTACCCTGAGACAGTGCAGATCTAAGATTGTTCTGTCCCCTATACTCTACCATGCGATAGTATCCGAAGATCGCCCTTTTACCTGAGTACGCGAGTTGTGGTTGGCTACTCCCGCTATGGCACAGACGTTCGAGGTCGGAGGCGGTGATTCGGAAGTTTCCGACACAAATTGTCCCGATTTTTGCGCTTTTGGTACCTTTAGCGGGCATTTCGATGACCATGGTAACGATGGCATGCACTTCCTTAGCATAGGCAATTTTGTAGTGGTGGTGCATTCGACGTTGGTTAAGATTTGCCATCGCTATAACCCTGCTGGTGTTGGATATACGAGTACCGGATATGCCGGCGAACCTCGCAGCGAAAGAGTTGCCGAGTCGGTTACTCGATCTAGGGTCTAAGTTCTTCTACATGCTCAGTTTCCCGGTGATGTCTCTTACTGGATGGCTCATCACAGCATCTTTAGAGTCATCAAGGGCTACGACGGGGAGCTGATGTGGCTGAACTCCTTGTTCCTGATGTGTATAGCATTCTCCTGCCCTTCCCCACCGCTTTGCTCAGCGAGTATTCGGCCTAGCAGTTGGTAGTGGTAATCTACGCCGGTAGCCTGGTCGTAACCAGGCTGCTGCTAAGCGCGATGTGGTGGTATGCCTCGAGCAAACCCCAGCTGACGAGTACAGGTATGGACCGAAGCTTGATAAATGCGTTTCGTACACAGGGTCTGGCTATACCTCTCATATTCCTGCTGTCGATAGCTATCTCGTTCTTTAGCGTGAGGGCTGCCATGTACCAGAGTATTGTTGTTCGCCGGCGACCTGGTGCTCCTCCGCATACTGCGTCGACAACGGCGCCGATACGGCGCCGATAATTCTTTAACAAAGGGGCCGGGCGAGGTAATGGGAGAGATGTACAGCTGAGGAAGTCGGGAACCCGGCCCCATAAATGATAAGTTCACATACTCACACGGCAAAAACAACGTCGACCACGCTTTACTTAACGCTGCTTACGCTAGATGTGTAGCTCCTTAGAGGCTTGAAGGTAATTCCACGTGGCCTTTACCAAAACTTCAGGGTATGGCAACCAAAGCTGTTACCCTGTAGCAAGGTCCAGCTTGCTCGTGAGCTCTGTGCTATTCCCGATGGACCGGACAACTGTCCTCGTATACGTCTCGCGTACACATATTCGCAGTCTTCTTCTCTGGCGGACAGATGAATACAGCTGTATCATAAATAAAGAGTAAGGAGCTCGTTGGAGCTTGACAGCGCCTCGAGTAGCGTTTTTCTCTTTTTCGAGATTAATTTCATCTCAAGTGTACAGCCGTAGAGTTCCTTCAAGGTGGTCTACAAGGAGAGCAGCTACACTCGCGTGGGATCCTAAGAGAAGCCAAGAGAAGCCAAGCGTCAGCGCGACGAGTCCGCTCAGCAAACCTATAAGCGTAACAGAACCACCCAGCACGAGGAGCACTCCGGTGGGCAAACCTCGCTTAGCCATAAGTAGGGATCACAAAGAGCGTTCCGCCTATCGCAAGCTACACCGCGAGCAGGAGGTCGTTTCCAACGGCGGGATCCATATGCGGGAAGATGAAAGCTCTAGCTGCTCCGAGTACTAGCACCACCACAGCATACTCCGGCAGGAGCAACAGGATCATCTTGCTCAGAATCCTTGCCCGGCGTAGGAAAGGGTTACCCTCTTCAGAGGACTCTAGCCCCTCAGCTCCTGCAACCTCAAGAGCACGTGTTACATCAACCTCTCTCGGCGCCACACGGTCAGCCAGGTAGGCAACACCAAAGACCAGCACGAGGGCTACTGCTACCCGCAAAACTGACTACTCCCAACCTAGGACAAAGCCCATAAACACGACGGTGGCAGGGTTGAGTATCGGTTGCCTACCAAATAAGCTGCTGCTCATTATCTCCATCTATGCAGCGAATGCTTCTTCACAAGATCTCCCTTTAAAGAAACGCTAGACACCCTCTTGGTAGACACCCTCTTGGTAGCCGACAAGCCCGAGCGGGTGGTAGGAAATCAGGCGTATGGTTCGGACCTACTCGGTGCGTTCTTTCAAACGAAGGTATCGAGTGATAGCGCTATGCTGAGCTAACACAACGAAACCAAAGCCCCAGGGCGGGCCCAAGCTCAGGCGCTACAGGAGATACCCTCCTATACTTCCTCGCTTTGTTGGCGCACTAAGGCAAGTTCCACATACCAACAGCACGCGTAACGTCAACCGCACTCAACCTAACAACGTCACTTATGCTCGATCCCCGGTTCGCTAACAGATTTACCTAAACCTTTAGATCAGGTTTGTCATTGCGTAGCACCCGTCGAAAGGGGTTTCATCACCTTCCATCGCGGCTAATGGTGTCAGGTAGCCCTGCGCTGTACCGAGAACTCTTTGAAACAGTCGCTGCAATACAAGAGGATTAATCGGCCCCTCAGTTGGATCACCGGCCTCGAGCAGGTTGCCGCCCTGATTTCGTTGTGATTATATATTCTCCGGCATTGTGCATCGGCCCGAATTGTTGGATCTCCCCTGTGGTTCAGAAAACCCCTACTGAAGCAGGACTCTCCTTCTGGTTACTGTAGTTAGCTACTACGGCCTTCGCGTGCCCTGATCCTAGTGTCCAAGCGTTGCATAACCGATCGACGATTCTTGTTTTTGGCCTCATGGTCTCGCAGCTGCTCGAGCTCCTCGACG
>JAFAPF010000445.1 GCA_019247245.1 Rubrobacter sp.
GAGCGCGGTCTCTCGGTCGGCGTCGTCAGCAAGTAGCTTTTGGGCAAGGCCCATACGGTCATGGCCGAGGGTGGGGTAGCTGCTTCTATGGGGAACGTGGATCCCGACGACGGCTGGCAGACGCACTTCATGGATACCATGAGGAGCGGCAAGTTTCTCAACAACTGGCGGATGGTCGAAACGTTTGTCAAGGAAGCCCCGGATAGGGTCTACGAGCTAGAGCAGTGGGGTGCGCTCTTTAACCGGACGGAGGAGGGCAAGATCTCCCAGCGCGCCTTCGGGGGTCACACTTACCGTCGGCTCTGCCACGTCGGCGATAGGACGGGGCTGGAGATGATCCGGACCCTGCAGGAGAAGGTTCTCGCCACCGATACGAAGGTCTACATGGAGACCACCGTCACCAGGCTCTTCAAGAAGAATGGGCGGGTCGTCGGTGCTCTGGCTTACACTCGCGAGTCGGGGAAGTTCATCCACTTCAAGGCTAAGGCCGTGGTGCTGACGACCGGTGGTTGGGGGCGTATCTACAAGGTCACCTCCAACTCTTGGGAGGGAACTGGGGACGGCGCCATCCTGGCCTACGAAGCCGGGGCGGAGCTCATGGATATGGAGATGGTGCAGTTCCACCCTACAGGTATGGTCTGGCCCCCAGGCGTGCGCGGTATCCTGGTGACCGAGGGTGTACGTGGTGAGGGCGGCATCTTGAGGAACGCTGAGGGCGAGCGCTACATGGAAAACTACGACCCCGAGCGGATGGAGCTCTCTTCACGCGATGTGGTAGCCCGGGCTAACTACACCGAGGTTCAGGAAGGCAGGGGCAGTCCTCACGGTGGAGTGTATCTGGACATCTCGCCCCTCGGCTACGACAACATCATGAAGAAGCTACCCACCATGTACGAGCAGTTTCACAAGCTCGCCGACATAGACATCTCCGAGGAGCCGATGGAGGTGTTCCCTACCGTGCATTACACGATGGGAGGGATCAGGGTGAACGCCGAAACCTGCGAGACCACGGTGTCCGGTCTGTTCGCAGCTGGCGAGTGCGCCGCAGGATTACACGGCGCCAATCGTTTGGGGGGCAACTCGCTCTCCGACCTGCTCGTCTTCGGCCGCAGGGCCGGAGCCGGGGCGGCAGAGTACGTGAAGTCCAACGGCTACTCCACGGAGATCGAAGCTTCAGAGGTGGAAGCTGAAAAGGAGCGAGTTCTGAAACCGCTGGAGAAGCAGGGGGAGGGCGAGAATCCCTACACGATACAGCAGGAGCTCCAGCAGGCAATGATGGAGCATGCGAATCTGATGCGAATCGAGGAGTCGCTGAAGGAAGGGCTCGATAAGGTTCTGGCGCTCAAAGACCGGCTGCCCGACGTAAAGGTCCACGGCTCAACGCTCTTCAACCCGGGCTGGCATACGGCGGAGGATATTCGACACCTGATCCAAGTCTCAGAACTTATTCTAAGGAGCGCGCTGGAGCGCAAGGAGCAACGCGGGGCACAGTGGAGGCTGGACTATGAGGGACAGGACGAAGAGCTAGGGAGCATAAACTTCATCGTCAAAAAGGACGAGCAGGGAGAAGTTGGTATCGAGAAGCGGGAGATATCGCCGATGCCGGAACACCTGGCAAACCTGTTCGAGGAGGAGTAAAAAATGACTGAGAATAGAGACTTGGGTCAGGAGGAGGTCTCCAAGGCCTACGCCGACGTGCATGAGGAGGAACTGGAGACCGCAGGCGAAGAGACCGCGACGCTCAAGATCTTCCGGGGTGACCCCGAGGGTGGCGAGGACGTCGAGTACGAGATACCGGTCGTCGAGGGGATGGTCATCCTCGATGCAGTCCTGGCTATACAGGCGCGGCAGGCGACCGACCTAGCGGTACGCTGGAATTGCAAGGCTGGTCATTGCGGGTCTTGCAGTGCAGAAGTCAATGGCAAGCCGAAGCTCATGTGTACGACTCGGATCGACGCATACGAAGGACAGGACATCCGGGTGCATCCCATGCGGGCTTTCCCGCTGATAAAGGACCTCGTTACGGACGTCTCGTGGAACTATGAGGTGTCGCGTTCGATCACGCCGTTCACAACCGATGAGCAGGCACCGTTCATAATGTACGAGGAGGATGTAGAGAGGCTTTACGAGCCGAAGAAGTGCATCGAGTGCTTTATGTGCCAAGACGTCTGCCATGTCCTGCGCACCCACCACAAGCACCCCGAGTTTTCTGGTCCGCGCTTCATGTGCAGGGTACAGTGGTTAGAGATGCACCCGAAGGACACCGAAAGTCGCCTGCACTACCTCAAGGAAGGTCGTGGCGGCGTCGGGTTCTGCAACATAACCAAGTGCTGCACGGAGGTCTGCCCGGCCGGAATCAACATTACCGACAACTCCATCATCCCCCTAAAGGAGCGCGTAGCCGATGAATACTTCGATCCGGCTAGATGGCTTATGCGCAAGATCCGGGGCCGCAGGAGCCCGAAGACTGGGGCCGT
>JAFAPF010000113.1 GCA_019247245.1 Rubrobacter sp.
ACCGTTGCGCCGGCAGGCGCAACGCCCTCTCGAAGAAGTAGACGCGCAAGCGGGCCAGAAAGAGAAGCGTCGCCTGGTGGTTGACCAGCTTTTCCCCATACCGTGTCAGCGTGCGGAGTATGGCGAAGGCCCGGACCCCGCCGCTCGGAAACGCGAACGAGAAGCTCGCAACACCGGTGATCCCTACGATGGCCGAGATGGTGATAAACCAGCCGGCCAAGCCCACGAGACCTACGGCGCCGACGACGGCCAGGGAAGCGAGGAGGAGCCCGAGCAGCAGGCTTCTAAGCGCAGCCCCTCGGACAAGCCTCAAGTAAGGAAGAAGCTCACGCATGGTGCAGTTCCTTGAGGACGCCGCCTTCGAGACGAACGATGCCGTCACACAGGTCGATGAGCGCCGGGCTGTGGGTCGCGATCAGGACCGTTTTGCCGACCAAGAGCGCCGCGATGGTCTCGATCAGCTCTGCCTCGGTCGCCGCATCCAGGTGGGCGGTTGGCTCGTCGAACAAGACCAGCGGGGCGTCTTTCAGAAAAGCTCGCGCGAGTGCCACCCTTTGCGCTTCGCCGCCGGAGAGTCCCGCGCCGCGCTCGCCGATGACGGTGTCCAACCCGGCGGGTAACCTCGCCGCGAAATCGGTGATTCGTGCCTGATGGCTCGCCTCCTCGGTCGCCTGCCTCGACTTCTCCGGTTGGCCCAGAGCGACGTTCTCTGCGATGGTGTCCGGAAACAGGTACGGCCGCTGCCCGACCCAACTCGTGTGCTCTCGCAACGAATCCGGCGCGAGGTCGTTGATGCTAAAGCCGTTGACCAGGACCTCTCCCCTATCCACTGGCACCTGTCCGGCGACCACGCCGAGCAACGTCGACTTTCCGGCACCGGAGGGTCCGGTAATGGCGATTTTCTGACCGGTGCGGACCGTGAGGTTGACGTCCTGGAGGGCGGGGTGCTTCCGGCCGCCGAACCTGACGGTCGCCTCTCGGAATTCGATGCTCTCTACAGAGCGCAATACCGGTCGCGCTGTTACACGGCCCAGAGGGGTAGCCTGTGGTGCGGTGAGCGGTACCAGGTCCTGGGCGGCGGCGATCGCATCGGCCCTGTCGTGGTAAGTGGCGGCGAAATCCCTCATGGGTTGGAAGTAAGCCGGGGCCAGGAGCAGGAGGAAGAAGCCGACCTGGAGAGACATTCCCTCGGAGCCGACGCCAAAATGGAGGTACCCGAGCAAGCAGAACCCGATGTAGGTAGCGACGATCGCAACGGCGAACGTGCTGTAGAACTCGAGCACGGCAGACGATAGGAAAGCTACTCTTAGAACGCTCATGGTACGTCTTTGGAGCTCGTTCGAGGCTGCCGCGATGTTCTTCAGTTCGTGCTCGGCGTATCCCAACCGCTTCAGCGTCTGTAACCCCTGCAGCCGATCCAGGAAGTAACCCGAGAGATGCCTTAGCGCCTCGAACTGCCTCCTGCTCACCGCCTCCGCGCCCATGCCGATAAGCGCCATGTAAAAGGGGATCGTTGGCGCCGCGAGCAGGAGCATCAGCCCGACTACCCAGTTGGTCGGGAAGATTGCGATCAGCATAGCCAGAGGGGACAACACCGTAAGGAGCAACTGCGGGTAATAGCGAGCGTAGTAAGGCTCGAGCTTGTCTACCTGCTCGATGAGCGCGCCCGCCGTCTGCGCCGTCTGGGAGTGGAAGGCCGCATCGTCCCGCGAGAAGAGCCGGTCGAGTATCTCATGGCGGATATGTCGCTGTATCTTTAGCGCGCCTTCAGAACCGAAGCGCTCCAGGAGGTAGACGAGGAGCGCTTTGAGGACCACCGCGACGCCAAAGACGACGAACCACCTCGAGACGTCTCCTATCCCGCCACCCTCTATCGCGACCGAGTCGATAACGGTCGCGAAGGCGAAGGCTTGGAGGATCACGCAGAGGGTAACCCCTAAGCCCGCCAGCGCCGCCGAGAAGACGTAGCGTCTACCGCTCGCGAACTGGGCTTTCAGGAACCGTTTGCTCTCGGCCTGGCCCACAGAACCCAGGTCAGCCGGTGGGAAAACCTGCCGGTGCAACAGCTTGTTTTTTCACTCCGACCGTTCGTGGCGTCGGTCGGTGACGTACCAGATGATCAGCATCGCAACGATCAAGGCCGGGATGCCCACGTAAGCGGCCGTGTCGCCTAGCGTACCGAGACAGAGAAAGAACAGGAAGGCCCACACGGCGAACCAGATGATGTTGCTGACCCAACGTCCTATTACGCGCATCTTTGAGACCTTTCTTTGCCCTCGCTCACCGGTTATCCGTTCCTCGCGGGCGGGGTAGCTCGAACTTCCCCCGGAACACGTAGTACGTGTAAGCGTTGTAGACCATAGTCACGGGGACGGCCAAGACGGTCACGACCAGCAGGAAGTTGATCGAGTTCGCCGGCGAGGTCGCCTGCTGAAAGGTGATGGTTGGCGGGACGGCGTACGGGTACACCGCGCCAACGCCGCCCACGATGAGCGCCGTGACCGCGAGGGCAGCGCAGAGGAACGGGAGCGTGTCGTCTCGCCTGTTGAACGCGACGTACGCGCCCACCAATCCGACCGCGGCCACGACGAGCATCGCTACGACGAGCACGAGCCGACCGGTCGAATCGAGAAGGTTTCCTACGATTGGGGTAGCGAACGGCGTCGCGGCCAGGGCAATGAGTAGCAAGACGGCGACCACCACGACGAGCACGTGGCCCCTCCTCCGGCTGCTCGAGCGAAGCTCACCCTCCGACTTGTGGATCAACCAGCCCGCGCCGAGCATCCCGTAGACTGCCATTACGAGGAGGCCGACCAGGATACTGAAAGGACTTAGGAAGTTGAACGGTCCGCCGGAGAACTGTCCATTAGATACGGGGATACCGCTCAGGAACGTTCCCAGGATGACG
>JAFAPF010000382.1 GCA_019247245.1 Rubrobacter sp.
TTCCGCTACAACAATCGTGCTGATGAGCGCGGGCTGTTTGCGGCTATCCTCGATCGGATTGAGAAGGCTTCTCCTGAGACTCCTTCTTCTTAGTTGCCTTGTCGAGCAACCCAAAGAAATCGTCTTTTGTAGGTAGTGGGATTTCCAGTCCCTTCTCGGTCTTTTGGCTCGGCTTGCCTTCCCTGGCAAGTGAGTGTTGCTTGCGTTTGTCTGCCATACTCGATTCATTGTACAACCGTTGAGCGTCAACAATTCCTTACAAGACCCCTTCTTGAAATTGAAGCGGGCGAAAGTGCACTTGGAAGCTCTGTACGACCGGGTCTATGAGTGGCTCCAAGAAGAGCTGTGCGAAGTTGACCCCACGCTCGATGCGCAGACAGGAGAGATAATCGTTTACGCCGAACCCCTCCGGGAGCCACCCACAAGGGAATGGAGCTTGATTATTGGTGACGTTGTCCACAACCTCCGCTCCGCGCTCGACCAACTCATCTGGGGACTCACCCTTGCCAACGGGAACGTTCCGCCCACCATGATTCCTCTCAGAAACCGGTGGAGGCAAATCAGCTTCCCTATCTACACATTCGACCCTCGCAAGCGATACCCCTCTGGTAGACGTATCCCTTGGCGATCCAAGCCACCAGATAGCATCTGGGGAGTTCGGCCAGCTCTGCGCACAGAACTCCAAAGGTTGCAACCGTTTAACCACGGGCAGAATGCGCCCAAAGAGCCGCTTGCGGTCTTGAATGAACTCTGGAACATCGACAAGCACCGCTACCTGCCCCTCGCTGTCGGCTACTTCGGCCTCGAGGATGTCGTCTACACATTCCCTAATCCTAGAGTTCCAGAATTCGAGTTCAGCGTCTACCAAAAGCGGGCTCCTGGGCCGTTCGAAGGTCGCACAGAGATAGGGCGCGCCAGACCTACCGTTAGACGTGGTGCCACTGTGGACGAGATGCACGTGAAGGCCTTGGCGTCCTTCGATGTAGTGTTCGAGAAAGGGCCTCCAGCCTATGGGAGCCGAGTTATGGAGGTTCTTAATCGCCTCCGTGACACGGTGACGGCGATACTCATCAAGTTCGAGCCCCATCTTCTCTAGCTTCTCCCAGTCAGGCTCCTTAGGGGACATTATTCACCCCCTTGCCGAGATTCGATGCATACTGCCTTCGAAGGGATAGATACCAAAAGAAAGGATACATATGAAGCTTAGGGGCAAGAAGATCGTGGTACTCGTTGCTGAGGGGTTCGAGGACCTCGAGTACTGGGTGACGGTCATGCGCCTTAGGGAGGAAGAGGCGGAGGTGATCTTCGCAGGACCTAGCATGGAACTGGTCTCTGGCAAAAATTTCCTCGAGGCCCGACCGGACGTTACGGCAGACGAGATAGATCCTTCGGATGTTGAGGGGATCGTAATCCCTGGCGGTTGGGCACCGGATAAGCTCCGTCGTTACCCTCAGATCACGAACCTCGTCAAGGTGGTCCACGAGAGAGGACAGACGGTAGGCCTCATCTGTCATGGCGGGCTCGTGGCCATCTCTGCCAGCATCGTTGATGGTGCCCGCGCGACGGGCTCTCCCGGGATCAGGGACGATCTCGTCAATGCCGGAGCAACGTAGGTGGGCAAGCCCGCGTTCCCGGGAGGGCAACCTGGTCTGAGGCCGCGGCCAGTTCCCGACATTCCCGCCTTCTGCCGCGAACAGGTCGCGGCGCTGGCCGAACAGTAGGGTAATGCTCGACGCATCAGTTGACACACCAGTCTTGTGCCTACCGGTCCTGGATAAGCACGCCGTGGCGAAGCTACCGACTACGTGTGGGTGATGACGAAGGCTTGGTATCATAGAGGTATGGTGAAGAGCGTCGGTATCGTACTGGCCGGTATCCTCCTAGCGATTGGGACCGGAACACTGGTGGTCTTGGGCATTGCGGCTCCAGTTTTCACGCGTTTTCTCGGACCGGAGCTCGTCTCAACAGCCCTCTCGACGGTAGTCATGGTCTTCGCGGCAGCCTTTGCCTTCTATTTTGGTGGCATGTTTGCTTCGTATAAGGCCACTTCACATCGTCGGCTTCATGGCGTGATGGTCGGCGTAGCGTCCTTTGCGGTCTCGCCCCTCCTCAACGTCGCTGCCTCCATCGTTTCCAGAGGAAACGACCCATTGGCCAACCTACGCACTCCTGGAGCTTCGCTATTCACGGGGGTGCTCTTCGTTACGATTCTCGCGGCCTCCTACGTAGGTGCGCGCCGGGGCGAGGCGCTCTATGCTTACAACCAGACCTTTACTCTCAAGGAGAAACACCGGAAGACCGGTAACCGTCCGGATGGAGAGTAAAGGGCCCGTTAGCGGGCTTGGATGCCCAGCATGAGATGACCTTGGGCATCTATACGTGCATTGGGCTCACAGCTGATGTCAGAGGGCCCATCGCCGGCCCCGACCAGGTACACCCGTGGCTCTTTGACGCCCTCGGTAGGATCGGAGACGTAGCGGCGCCAGGTTATATCCCTCCAGACGAATGTGATGAGGGGCTTGACCGAGGAGCCGGAATCGCTGCTGGAGTCTATACGTACCTTCGGTAATCCCAGGGCCTTCGAGATGGAGGACACGGTACGCGTGTGCTCGCTCGCGTTGAACAAGGAGATGCCTGCTCGGAGGCGCTGCTCGGGATCTGTAGTCCTTCTTAGGCCCTCCCGGACCTTTTGCAGCTCATCAGAAAGCGACCGGCTCTCCTCAATGGCCTTCTGGAGCCGCGACCTTAGATCTGCAGCCCACTCCTCGGCTGAGCAGCGTGCCACCTCTGACTCCTCAAGACGTTTCTCGAGATCCTCGATCCTCTGTTGCGCCTGTTCATTATCTTGCTGCCGATCTTCGTTACGTAACCTGGCTATTTCGAGGCCCTCTCGCAGCTCGGCCTCCACAACTCCCGACTCCTCCAGGGCATCTTGAAGCTCTGCGATACGGTCCTTAAGACGCTCCTTCTCCACCTTTCCTTCCGCGAGCTTCCGTTCCAATTCCTCCTCGATGGCCTTTTTGTGCATGACCTTCTCGCGCTCCAGCTCCGTCAACCGCTCTTCGTAGAGGCGAACCTTGGATTCCTCTCGTACCTGGAGGTTTTCGATGCGTTCCCTAAGGGCCACGACCTCATGTTTGTGGCGCTGTTTGAAGCTTGCAACCTCCGACGTGCGCCGCCTTTCTTCGTCAGCCACGCGGTCCTTCAGATCCTGCTGAACCTTCGCGAGTTCCCTGGCGTGCTGCTCCCGTAGGGTGTTGTTATCTGACTCGCTCTGGGCCTTCAAGGCTGCGATGCGGCGCTCCGCCTCCTCTTTCTCCTCCACAAGGCGTATTGCCTCTGTTCGCTTGAGCTCGCGTTCGTCGGTGAGGTGTTTGATCTCCTTGAGATCCTTGGCGCGTTGCTCCTCGGCTGCGGCGATGGTCGACTCCAGTTCGAGTCGCAACTCCTTAACCTCAGCTTCGTGGCGCTCGGTTGCCGACTTCAGCTCTTTTTGGAGCGCGAACTCCCGGCTTGCCGCCGCGCTTCTCAGGCCCTCGAGCTTCGCCACGTGGCGTTCCCGCTCTGCGCGTCGTTCCTCCTCTTGCCTTCGCTCAAGCTCCTCTCGGACCTTGTTCTCGATCCCTATGTTTAGCTCCTCGTTGTTCCTGCGCAGAGCCTCAGCCTCGTCTTGATGCTCCTTCTTCAACGTTTCGATCTCGCTGATGTAGCTTCTACGGAGCTTTTCGACCTCGGTTTTATGGCTCTCTTCGAGGTCTCGGTAGCCGTCCCGGAGCTTCTCCTCCCAGTGTTGGGCTGCCCGTTTGAGGTTTTCGATCTCAGCCTTGTGGCGCTCCTCTAGTACCGCTCGCTCCTTGCGGAACTCCTCCCTTAGCGCGATGATCTTCCCTTCAGACTCGACAGCTGTGGCATCAGCACGGCGCTTGAGTTCAGCCGGGAGGACCTGTGCTTCTTGCTCAGATCCAGCCCGCGAGCGCTTGCCCTCCTCCAGATCCTGGAGAGTTTGGCCCTTTGTCACCATATCCTTCTGGGCTGATTGCAAGGCCTCACCGGCTCGTTGGAGGTCCCGACGCAGGTTCATTACCTCGCCCTCCAGACTCTCGATGAGGGCGTCCGCAGCCTTCATCTGGTCCTCTAACTCTCGTATCGGGTCCCTGTACTCCTCGTTCATAACGATGCGTTCGCCACGTTTTGGCTACTTATAAATCTACCCTGTTTACGCCTTAGATGCACCTGCAACTAGGGTATACCCTCAACGGTCGTTGGTAAAGTGTTGTTGCCGTTTTGCTGCTCTTCTGGGTGCAGATACTTGTTCTCCTCGCGAAACTCGTCTTTTGCGTTTCGACTCACGACAAAACAGGGTAGTAGGTGTTTGTATGTATCAGCTGCCATACCAGGAGGTACCGTATGGCCGATTCAACCGCGGCCCTGAGGGATATACTCGAAAGGAACATATCCGCCGTCGACGACGAAACTGGCGGTTACCACCTCAACCACGTGACCATTGACCTCGACGTATCAGAGGTCGGCGCTCTGGATGAAAACCTGGAAGGCCTGCCGATAAGCGTCAAAGATCACTTTGAGGTTCGGGAGCATCCGCAGTCAGGCACCCGCTGGGTTTTCAGAGCAAGTTCCGTCCAGGCGGACGTTGCAGACGGCGGGCTCCCGCTGTCCGCTCCTCCTCCCCCCGCTTGAAAAAGTAGCCAGAGGTGAGCTTTGAGGATCTGCTTCGCTGCGAGAATACTTAGCTTCGAGCGGCGGCTTGCAACTGTTTATACGGCTTCTGATGCGGGTAACCTCATGCCGACAACGCTACGGATGCATATAGCTCGTTAGTAGTCGGGAGGAGAAAGTGAAGTACGACGAGTTCATCAAAGTAGTCCAGGACCGCGGTCACATGGATTCGCGCGAAGAGGCGGAAAAGGCCACCCGTGCTACCTTAGAGGCCCTCGCCGAACGTCTGGCGGGGGGTGAGCCTCATGACCTCGCTTCCCAGTTGCCGCCAGAGCTAGCTCAACACCTTCGGTATGAAGGGGAAGAGACCAGCAATCCTTTCTCTCTGGACGAGTTCTTCGAGCGAGTTAACGAAAAGGACGAGGACGTAGATCTCCCTAAGGCCGCCTACCATGCCCGGGTGGTGATAGGTGTATTGCAAGATGCGGTGACCGGAGGCGAGATCGCGCATATACGCTCGCAGTTGCCAGAGGAGTACAGTCCTCTCTTCGAGGCTGGAAGCCAAGGAAAGATGTCTACCTGAGTAAGACGGCAAAGGGGAGTAGGAATAGAGAATGGATCCTGGCGAACGTACCACCGGTACCTACGATGAGCACTGCAATCTCAAAAGCGTCCTCTACCACGCCTTACACGGTACTGAGATTGAATACGTACATCGTTGAACGCGGAGACGGCCAGTGACCAGCGGCTCGCTACCTTACTCCGAGAGGCAGGGAGGACGTAGGCGCAGCTGGCTGAGCAGACGAAAGAGATGCTGGGCTTCGATGTTATCCCAACCGTCTCGTCTGAGGAGGTTGTCCCACTTGACACCCTCGCTCCGCCGACTGGTGAGCAGAAGCCGAGGACGGGAGGCGTTCTACCGAATCCGAGCGAAGCCCCGCCGCTGGACTAGCCTGGATCCCCTCGCAAACTTCTGCCCTAGCCCTGCGCCTGGCAGAGGGGACAGATGCCCTCGATGACGAGGGCTGCGTTTGTGACCTCGTAGGGTGTATTCTCTTGGATGCGTGTTACGAAGTCCCCAACCTTCATGTTGGATATCTCAGCAATCTCACCGCACTTCGTGCACCGAATATCGTAATGGGGCTCCGTATTAAGATCGTAGCGAACCGGCGACTCCGACCAGCGCTTAGCCTCGATCAGGCCAATCTCCTCCAGTACCGAGAGCGCCTGATAAACCGTGCCGAGTGCCACCTTGGGGTTCCGCTTCTTGACAAGAAGATAGACCTCCTCGGTAGAAGGGTGCCCCTTGTAGTCCTTGAGTGCCTCGAGCACGGCACGGCGTTGAGAGGTCAGGGTATAGCCTGAACGACGAAACTTCTCACGAACGTCACGTTCTAGGGTGCTTACCATGCCTCACGCTTTATCGGATCAATAACCATTCTTAAGAAAGTTTATCACAACGTTCTACCTCGAAAACGTTTCGATTTACAAACAATGCGGGGCTGCGATTCTCCGCCGTATTGGCTAGAGAAGGTGTGCTAGAGGTGCGCTTTGAGCGGATACCGGGTTAGCCGGACGAACTGTAGAGAGCGGCCTCCGAACACGAGTGGTGCCCACTCACAGTGGTTTTGGATGCTTCTTGCGGACTGTCCTATCTTTTTGCGCAGGTCTATATGGGTAGGCGTTGACACTATGAATCCTACTGCGGCAAACAGAAGCACTCGATACGGTGTAGCATAACTCCGAGATGAGCCTTCTCACAAATACCCTCATTAACCTCTTCCGCCTCGTCCGCAACGTTTACGCTCGCGTCTTTCGTCGCTCCCCAGACTTCGTTTGGATCGCCGTTACCGGCGCTCTCCCCGAGTTCGAACCGCGGAAGCTGGGCTTCCTCCGCAGACGCCTCGATCTCCAGTCTTCCTTCCCGAGCCTCGAAGGGATTCGGGTTCGCCTCGACCGCGTCCTCGCGGACGGGCGCGTTAGGGGAGTGATCTTGCGTGTCGAGAATCTGGATGCTGGTTGGGCTGCCCTCGAGGAGCTGCGTATGGAGGTGCACCGGTTCCGCCAGGCCGGCAAACAGGTCGCAGTGTATCTTACAGACCCAGGTACCAGCTCCTACTACCTCGCCTCAGCGGCGGATGAGATCTTCGCCTCCCCACTCTCGACGCTGAACGTTGTGGGATTGCGCATGCGCGTCAACTTCCTCAAGGATTCTCTGGAAAGCTTGGGGATAGAGACCGAAGTATTCGCGGTTTCGCCCTACAAAAGCGCCGCAGATCCCTTCTCCCGCTCCGACTTCACAAAAGAATCACGCGAGCAGGCCGAAAGGCTCCTCGACCAGAGGTTCGCACAGTTGATTTCCGCGATCTCTTCCGGACGTGACATGCCTCCTGGGGAGGTCCGAGCCCTCATAGATCACGCTCCCTACCGTGCCACTGAGGCTGTAACAAAGGGGCTACTCGATGGAGCCCTTTACGAGGACGAACTTCCGGAGAACCTGTCTGACAGTGCCGAACCTGCCAAGCTCGCAGAGTGGGGGCGGGCAGAAAAGGCGTTGCGTGTTCCGTATCGGGTGAGGAAGCACAAGAAGTTGGTGGGCCTTGTGAGGGTTGCAGGGATGATCGTGCGTGGGAGAAGCCGCAGGCTTCCGGTACCCGTGCCCTTGATAGGACGTGAGCAGGCCGGGAGTGACTCGGTCGTCGCGACGCTGCGCGCCGCCGAGAAGAGTCGCCGTATAGGCGCGATACTGTTGCACATAGATTCCCCCGGCGGAGACGCGCTCGCATCTGACCTCATCTGGCGCGAGGTCGAGCGCATCCGTCAAAAGAAGCCCATAGTCGTCCTCATGGGGAACGTAGCGGCCTCGGGCGGCTACTACGTCTCGGCAGGGGCGAACCTGATCGTCGCCCGCAACAACACCATAACGGGTTCGATCGGGGTGATCCTCGCCCGTCCCGTGGCTACCGGACTCTTTGGCAAGCTCAAGATCAACCCGGTCGCGATTGAACGTGGCGCCCGTTCCAACCTCCTCGACTTGCGCCAACCTCCTACCACAGACGAGATAACGGTATTGAACGAGCAGCTCCAAAATGTGTACGGTGCGTTCAAGACCCGCGTCGAGCAGAGCCGACAGCTGCAACCCGACGCCCTCGAACAGATAGCCGGCGGCAGGGTATGGACTGGCTTAGAAGCCCTCGACCTAGACCTCGTGGACGAAATCGGCGGTCTCCGCGCCGCTATCGAAAAGGCACAAGAGCTCGCCGGAATATCTGACGGAACTCCCGATATGCTCGTGAAGGTATCGCCACCTCGCAACGCACGTCCGACGCCGGGCGAGCCCGTCCGTGAGGCCGTTGACGCTGTGCATGCCGCATTTTCGGAGCTGGTCACGACCCGAGTGTGGGCACTGGTGCCGTACGAAATCTCCGACGATTGGTAGTATCTATTTTCATACGAAGCTATTTGTGCGGAGGCACAGCGTAATCGGTGCGCGATCATGGATTGGCTGCAGTTCTTAGTTTGCTTATCCCCGGAGTCGGACAACTCTACAACGGGCGCATCTTGAGAGGCACCTGTGGCTCAACACACTCGGCTTCTGGTTCGGCACCGGTGGTTTGTTCGGCTGGGTTTGTCATCTAATATCCGCTTACACGGCTTATAGGTATGCGCGCGATCACCCGGTGGGCTGAAATACGTAGTCAGTAAGAGCTTGATTTCTCCCGATAACCAATTTTTAGGGACC
>JAFAPF010000389.1 GCA_019247245.1 Rubrobacter sp.
GCGGGCTCCGAGGTAACGAGCTCGCCGTCCACCCGTACCTCGTAGGTCTCCGGATCCACCTCGATGCTCGGCAGGAGGTCGTTGTGGACCAACGCTTCCTTGCTCAGGGAGCGGGTGTTCTGTACCGGCGCGAGTTCTTTGGCGAGACCGAGGCTCTCCTTGAGGCCATTCTCGGCGGCGATGTTGGAGATGAAGGTCAAGGAGGTCGCGGCCGGCACGGCCCCGTACGCACCGAACATCGGGCGGGGAAAGACGGGTTCGGGGGTCGGGATGGAGGCGTTCGGGTCGCCCATCTGGGAGTAGGCTATGAAGCCGCTCTTCAGGACCATCTCCGGCTTCACCCCGAAGAAGGCGGGCTCCCACAGGACGAGGTCCGCGAGCTTGCCGACTTCGATCGAACCGACGTATTCGGCGATGCCATGGGTTATGGCGGGGTTGATGGTGCACTTGGCGAGGTAGCGTTTTACGCGGTGGTTGTCGTTCGAGGCGTCGTCTTCCGGGAGCGGGCCACGCTGAGCCTTCATCTTGTGGGCGGTCTGGAACGTCCGGATCCAGACCTCCCCGACCCGACCCATCGCCTGGGAGTCCGAAGACATCATGCTCAGGGCCCCGAGGTCGTGCAAGACGTCCTCGGCGGCGATGGTCTCAGCCCGGATGCGGCTCTCGGCGAACGCTACGTCCTCGGGGATCTCCCGGTTTAGGTGGTGGCAGACCATGAGCATGTCGAGGTGCTCGTCGATGGTGTTGGCGGTGTAGGGCCGGGTGGGGTTGGTCGAACTCGGCAACACGTTCGGCTCCCCGCAGAGCTTGATGATGTCCGGTGCGTGCCCGCCTCCCGCTCCCTCGGTGTGGTAGGTGTGGATGGTGCGCCCCTCGAAGGCCGCCTTCGTATCCTCGACGAAGCCCGACTCGTTCAAAGTGTCGGTGTGGATAGCTACCTGCACGTCGAGCTCGTCGGCGACCGAGAGGCAGGTGCGGATCGCCTGTGGGGTCGTCCCCCAGTCCTCGTGCAACTTGAGGCCCGCGGCGCCTGCCAGGATCTGCTCCCTCAAGGCCTCCGGCCTCGACGAGTTCCCCTTGCCCAGGAAACCGAAGTTCAGCGGCAGCCCTTCTACGGCCTGGAGCATCCGGTGAAGGTTCCACTCTCCGGGTGTGCAGGTCGTAGCGTTGGTCCCGGTGGCGGGGCCGGTACCGCCCCCGATCATGGTGGTCACCCCGGACGCTATGGCGTACGTCGTCTGCTGCGGAGAGATGAAGTGTATATGGGAATCTATCCCCCCCGCGGTCAGCAGGCTTCCCTCGCCGCCGATGATCTCGGTTGAGGCCCCGATCTCGAGTGTCACGCCGTCCATCGTGTCTGGGTTGCCGGCCTTGCCGATTCCAGCTATGCGCCCGTCCTTGACGCCAACGTCCGCCTTCACGATGCCCCAGTGATCTAGGATGAGGACGCCCGTGAAGACGAGGTCCATCGCGCCCTCCTCGCGGGTCGCCGTACCCTGGGCCATCCCCTCCCGAACGGATTTGCCGCCGCCGAAGGTCGCCTCCTCTCCAGCGACAGTCAAATCCTGCTCCACCTGCACGATCAACTCCGTGTCCGATAGTCGTACCCTGTCGCCAACCGTCGGGCCGAACAGCCCCCCGTAGCGCTGCCTAGGCAGTTCACTCATCGCTCCTCCTCCATGAATCCCTGCTCCCTTGCCCGCTGGAAGGCGGCTTCTCTTACCTCCGGATCGTCCAGTGCGCCCTCCGTGAGACCGTTCAGGCCGCGCACCACGCGGCGGCCACCGATGGCGACCAGCTCCACCTCCCGCTCGTCGCCCGGCTCGAAACGCACGGCGGTTCCGGCAGGAATGCTCAGTCGCATTCCGTAGGCCGCTTGCCGGTCAAATTTCAGCGCCCTGTTCGTCTCGAAGAAGTGGAAATGGCTACCTACCTGTACGGGACGGTCGCCGGTGTTCGAGACGGTGAGGCTCGTGGTCTCCCGATTTGCGTTCAGCTCGACGGAGCCTTCGGCGGGGAGGTACTCACCGGGCATCATCGCTGCCACTCCCTATAGTGGAAGAGCTCGCCGGAGCGGGTGACCTTCACCCGGTCGCTTGTGGAATTTTCCTCGCGCTCGATGTCCATAGTGAAGCCTATGGCGCTCCCTAAGCTCGGACCCTTCTCCTGCTTGGCTTCCGGAATCTGCTGCGTCGCTTCTTCGCAGGTCATGACGCTCCTCAAACTATGGGGTCGTGAACGGTTACCAGTTTCGTGCCGTCCGGGAAGGTGGCCTCGATTTGGACCTCGTGCACCATCTCCGGGACACCCTCCATCACGTCTTCGCGGGAGAGGATAGTGGCACCGAAGCTCATCAGCTCGGCGACACTCTTGCCATCGCGCGCCCCTTCCAGAAGCTCGGCGGAGACGAACGCCACGGCCTCAGGATAGTTCAGCTTTAAGCCGCGCTCGCGGCGGCGGCGGGCCACCTCCGCAGCGGTGAAGATCATGAGCTTCTCCTGCTCTATCGGTGAAAGTTTCACGCTCCTCCTTGCCGATTATCGTTCTGTGTATTCCGTGCGCGCACGCACGTCACGGGTCTCCGTACGTAGCTGCGTGGCGTTTTAGATAGAGAGTACATTATGGTGATTAGACAGTACAGTATGGCAGCGT
>JAFAPF010000405.1 GCA_019247245.1 Rubrobacter sp.
GCGCTTACTCTTGAGCAGCTCCAGTAGCCAGAGATAGCGTTGGTACTCCTCGTCGGTCGGTCGGTGTGAAGGATCGGCGACATGCTGGAGATCGTGACGTGTGTAGGGAGGCAGGTCCCCGACCTCGACCTTCTCGAGCGCTGCATCCCACCGCGGAGAGTTGTCAGTGCCACTTTCCCAAGGATGGTAGATGGTGACCAGCCCTGATCCTTCAGGGTCCCGAGTAGTCGTCAGATAGAGATGCCAGGCCAGAAGGCGAGGGTAGCTATCGCGCAGGAAGGCGCGTGTAATGTCAACCCGGCGCTTCTCCTTACTCTGAGCGGTTTCCCAGATACGCAACACGGCGATAGCGTGGATTGGCGGCTGGCACAGGCCGCTGGTACGCACCTCGGAAGGTGCATCCGAGGACAGCGCGGAGGAGTTCCAGCGCTCCGCATCGGGGAAGTAGCTCTGGGGAGGAGCCTCCGGGTTGAAGATTATGTGGGGCAACTTCCCGGTAGCCCACTGGCCGGAGAAGAGGGTCTCGAGCTCTTGGGCAGCGCGACGATTGTTTAGGTGCGCCAGGCCGAGGGCTATAAACGCGCTGTCCCAGCTCCACTGGTGAGGGTAGAGGTTCGGCGCAGGTTTAGTCCAGGTTCTAAGATCGTTGCGGCGTAGAACCCCGGCTGCTAGAGGATTTACATCTGCGGGCCTCTCCGCAGCTGACCGGGATCTGGTATCCTCTGGGTCTAGTTTCTCTCTCACTTTACAGGCTCCATTGCAGAATCTGGTCTAAAAGAACCGGCCAGGCCTGCAAGCTGTCTCGAGGGAGAGAGCAGGCCATGAGCTCGCGTGGCTCGTGCTAGTCGCCGACGTTTTCGGACTCCCCCAGCACCTCTTCGTAGTAGGAGAACAAAGAGTCGAGGAAGTTTTCGTAGGCGCCCAGTGAATCTCTGGACAGCTCGCGGAAAACCTCCTGATGCTTCTGGAACTGCTCCGACAGGTTTTGCAGGGTGTATTGATTGAACTCGGCCTGGATCTTGAGGGCTTCGACGCCGCTTTCGAACAGATTCTGTGCCAGCTGAATGTTGGATTCCTGCACCGCCGCAGTGTTTTCTGCGGCCGCCTCGTAAAAGTCCCGGACCGATTCGTTGAGCCTCTCGATTGCCTCGTTTACCTTGTTCAAATCCTTTTCGTCCATCAACCTTGTCTCCTTGCTCGGTCTCTGCAAGATCCTACCCTTTCGTTTGGGCTCGTACGCTCTGAGAATATTCTACGAGGAGCCCAGGTAGGCCCAGATGAGTCCGGCTGAATCCCTAGCTCACACCTTCTCTGCAACCTCGGTCTCGTTCGCGACAAGCACCTTCTCCACCAGGTTGGGCGGGACCTCCTCGTAGTGGACGAACTCGACGTGGAAGTTCGCCCGACCACCGGTGATGGAGCGTAGGTCACGAGCGTAAGTGAGCATCTCGATCTGTGGCACCTCAGCCTGGATAAGCTGACGATCGCCACGCTGTTCGATGCCCATCGGTCGGCCCCGGCGGCCCGAGAGGTCGCCCATAATCTCGCCTACCAGCTCGGCGGGCGCCAGGACCTCCACCTTCACGTACGGCTCCAAAAGGACCGGACGGGCTTGCGTGACCGCGTTCTTGAACGCCATGGATCCCGCCACCTTGAACGCCATCTCCGAGGAGTCGACTGAGTGAAAGGCGCCATCATAGAGCCGGACTTTCACGTCTACGACCGGGTAGCTGGCGATCGGCCCCTCCCCTAAGGCTTCGAGGATACCTTTCTCGACCGCCGGAATGAACTGGCGAGGGATCGCTCCGCCAACGATGGCATCCTCAAACTCGAACCCTGCGCCACGGGGCAACGGTGAGATCTCGATCCTTGCGTCTCCGAATTGTCCGCGACCGCCAGTCTGCTTCTTGTAGCGCCCCTGCGCCTGGGCCGTGCCTGAGATCGTCTCTCTAAACGGCACCTTCGGTGCCCGGGCCTCCACCTCGACCCCGTAGCGTCTCGCTATACGCTCTAGCGCGAACTCCACGTGCATCTGTGCTAGGCCTGTGAGGATGTCTTCGCCGGTATCTTCGGACCGCTCTAGCTTCAGGGACGGATCCTCATCGATGACCCGTCGGATCGCCTCGAAGACCTTCTCTTCCTCGCCACGCGTCTTCGCCCCGACCGCGAACGCCGTCGTCGGCTCTGGCAGCGTGACCGGCGCGAGGACCATCGGCGCTTCGGGACGGCATAAAGTATCGAAAGTGTGCGTATCTTTGAGCTTTGCGACCGCGACGATGTCGCCTGCCACAGCCTCGTTCACCGATATGCGTTCCTTGCCTGACAGATGCGAGATACCGCCGAGCCGTTCGGCAGAGCCCGTGCGCGGGTTCGTCAAAGCCTCGTCTGAGCGGCAGCAGCCGCTTACGATTCGTAAGACGCTTAGGCGTCCCGCAAACGGGTCTACGTAGGTCTTGAAGACGTAGGCGGCGAAGGGAACGTCTGGGTTACAGGGCACCTCTTCTCCATCCTCGTTCGTCCAACGGGAGTGGTCTACTGGACTCGGGGCGCTGCCTGCGATCACGTCGAGCACTCGATCGACCCCGATCATCTTCTCAACACTCGTTGCCAGAACCGGGATGATGACCCCGTCCGCGATACCACGTCTTAAGCCCTCGAATGCCTCCTCGGTCGTAAGCTCTTCTCCTTCAAGGTACTTCTCGAGTAGCGTATCGTCGCTTTCGGCGATGGTCTCGAGCACCTGCACCTTAGCCTCTTCAACCGCTTCCTCCATCCCGGTGGGAACCTCAGCAGTCTGCTGCCCATCCACGAAAGAGGTGCCGCTCAAGAGCCCGTATACACCCCTGAGCCCGCCCTCTCGGCCGATTGGTAGGTTCAGCGGCACGACCGCCATTCCAAAACGCTCCCGGAGCTGCTCGACGACCGCCGAAAAATCCGTGCGTTCCCGATCCAGGTGGTTCACGACAATGATGTGCGGGATTCCCTCCTTCTCCCCCCGCCGCCAGACCCGCTCGGTCACCACCTGGATAGGGTCCTGCGCGTGCACCACGAGAATGGCGCAGTCTGCTGCCCTTTGGGCGATGAAAGCATCCGCGATGAATCCCCCGTCACCAGGGGTGTCGAGTACATTAACCTGGCGCCCCTTCCACTCGAGATGGGCAACGCTCATCCCCAGCGTCATTTCCCGTTCGATCTCTTCTTCAGCATGATCGAGTATGCTCCCTTGGGCCCCCTTCCTCCCGGACGCAAGCCCGAGCATCGCTTCTCCGAGAGCAGTCTTCCCACTTCCTCGGTGCCCTATCAAGCATACGTTGCGAATCATCTCCGGTTCCACCGCCACGACTTCTCCTCTCTACGCTTAACCCCTGGCCCATTAGTATACAGGCGTGATGTGTAGCTTAACGTAGGGAGGTTCTTCTTGCAGGCTCCTGTGAAATAGGCGCAAGAATCCGGCCCTTCTGTAACTCAAACTAAACTAGCATCATCATCGGGTTCTCGAGCAAGCGCTTGACCTCGGCCATGTAGTGGGCTCCATCGGCGCCGTTGACGATGCGATGGTCGGCCGAGAGGGTGAGCTTCATCACGTTGGCCGGAACGATCTCGCCGTCCTCGTTGTAGGTCGGG